>DAISKH010000154.1:7024-7293 GCA_036821105.1 Limnohabitans sp. | reverse complement strand
CTCCATGTCGGTGGCGGTTTTGGGGAAACTCACCGCCAAATAGTCCGCTTGAAAACTCATGGCGGTTTTGATGTCCTCCATGTCCTTGGCCGTTAGTGCAGGCGCTGTGAGGCCCCCGCCCTTTTTGTTGATGCCTTTGTTGTTGGAGAGCACCCCACCCACTTGCACACGGGTGTGAACTTGTTCTCCTACGACTTTGAGGACCTCAAGCACAATCAAACCATCGTTGAGGAGCAACAAGTCACCCGACCTTACGTCTTGGGGCAACT
>DAISKH010000154.1:0-7014 GCA_036821105.1 Limnohabitans sp. | reverse complement strand
CTTTGTAATCCAGCCCTACACCCTCAGCGTTACCCAGGGCTTGGCGTGATGCATCCAAAATAAAAGTTTGATCTTTCTCCAGCGTGATGTGGCCGTTTTCGAATTTGCCCACTCGGATTTTGGGGCCCTGCAAGTCTGCCATGATGGCCACTTCGCAACCAGCGCGTGTGGCCGCTTCTCTGACCAGGCGTGCGCGGTCAATGTGGTCTTGTGCCACACCGTGGGAGAAGTTCAGCCGAACGACATTTACCCCGGCCCGAATCATGGCCTCGAGCATGGCCGGATCGCTGGAGGCAGGGCCCAAAGTGGCGACAATTTTGGTGGAGCGGTGAAGGGTGTTTTTAAGGATGGTCATGGGAGCAGATTGTCCCATGAAAGAGGCGCTGCAGAGGGTGTCTTCTACAGGGTGTTTTGCCCAGCAACATGCGCCTTGGCGCTTGAGTCGTGGGTCGCGACTTAAGGCCTTACACAGACCAAAAGGGTCTTGAATGTCAAAATTGTCTTAAAATGAAAACAAAATAGCTCTTTTTGGCGTTAAATGTCCCTGAATATAGACGATAAATGTCAAAGAAATTTGGGTTTTTAAGTCCGAGCATGGATAATTGAAAGCTTCATGAGGATGAGAAGACCCGGAAAGCCATTGATGACTGGGTTGAGGCTTGTCTTTGAATTTCACCCGTTGGCAGATTTTTGGGTGCTCACTCCAGTTGTGGGGGGCTCATCTGAAGATTTGTTGCTTGTACCCTTTGATCCCTTTAGATGAATACACCCCAAGTCCCCATCGCCATTGAGCAACCCATGCCCCACCGAAAAATCATTCGGGAGTGGCTCATTCCTTTGGCTGAGCGCAGCACGGTCAAAGCGATCGTGCTTTTAATGTTGGATTTGTGTATCTGGGCCGCCTTGATGGCAGGCACAGTCGTGTTGGAGTCTTTGTGGCTCAAATTATTGTGTTCAGTCGTGTGTGGATTTTGGATTGGTCGCCTCTTTATTATTGGGCATGACGCTTGCCACCAAAGTCTCACGCCGTACCGAACCCTTAACAAGTGGCTCGGTCGTATTGCGTTTTTACCCTCACTCACGCCTTTTAGCTTGTGGGACATTGGACACAATGTGGTGCACCATGGCTACACCAATTTGAAGGGTTTTGATTTTGTTTGGGCACCTCTCACTAAAAGTGAGTACCAGTCCTTGGGCGCTGTCCAACGGCTCATGGACCGCATTTACCGAAGCGGATGGGCACCTGGGCTTTATTACATGATTGAGATTTGGTGGAACAAAATGTTTTTCCCCAATAAAACCAACATGCCTACACGTCGTCCAATATTTATTCAAGATAATTTATTGGTGTCTGCCTTTGGTTTGGTGTGGTTGGGCATCACAGGCTGGGGAGCCGTTCAATTTGAGCAATCCATTGCTGTGGTTTGGCTCTTTGCGGTGTTGATTCCATTTTTATTTTGGTGTGCCATGATTGGTTTTGTGGTGTATGTGCACCACACCCATGTTCGAGTCTCTTGGCACGATGACCGCGCGGCTTGGTCAAAGGCGCAACCTTTTGTCTCAACCACGGTGCATTTGACATTCCCCTTCAAATTGGGAGCTTTGATGCACCACATCATGGAGCACACCGCACACCATGTGGACATGAGCATTCCCTTGTACAAACTTAAACAAGCCCAGTCCAAATTGGAAACCATGCTGCCTCAACGCATCATCGTCCAGCCCTTCTCTTGGGGGTGGTACTTTGAGACTGCGCGCAGTTGTAAGCTTTATGATTTCTCTTTGAGATGCTGGACCGACTACAAAGGTCAGGCGACCTCGACTCCTGCACCGTTGCCGCAAGGGGCGTAAGTTTTTTTAGTGGTGAAGGCAAAAGCTAATGAATTCTCGATAGCTTTTGCCCAGTCCCTAAAATCTACTTAAACTCTATAGAAAGCCATTCGTGGCTTTTTTTATGCAGTTTTCTTTTCCTTGATGCCTACAGAGTCAGTTTGATTGAGTCCAAAGGTCTATAGATGAGGGCGAGCCTCATGGCTCTTCAGGCCCTATTGGGGCGCGGGTCTGGTTCCCGTTTTTTTATTGAGCCGTTGCTCGGGCTTTGAGAACTTCAAAGGCGGGCAAGGTTTTTCCCTCCAACACTTCCAAGAAGGCACCTCCCCCTGTGGAGATGTAGTCGATCTCGTTGGACAAGTGATACTTGGCAATGGCGGCCAATGTGTCTCCGCCACCCGCCAAGCTGAAGGCCTCA
The DNA here is from genome assembly GCA_036821105.1 of Limnohabitans sp. Taxonomy (GTDB): domain Bacteria; phylum Pseudomonadota; class Gammaproteobacteria; order Burkholderiales; family Burkholderiaceae_C; genus Limnohabitans. Next base: position 4,766 of record DAISKH010000154.1, on the reverse strand, counting down.
GATGAGGCGATGGCCTTGGCCAAGGTTTCCGTCCCTTTGGCAAAAGCATCGAATTCAAAAACTCCGATGGGACCATTCCAAACGATGGTTCCGGCTTTGGCCACTTCCTGAGCCAAAGCCAAGGAGGTTTGCGCTCCAACATCCAAAATCAAATCATCGCTTTGCACGTCTTGAGCCTTCTTGGCGGTGGCCTGTGCATGGGGACTGAACTCTTTTGCCACGACCACGTCACTGGGTATGGGGACCTGAGCGCCACGGCTTTTCATGAGCGCCATGACCTCTCGTGCTTGCTCGACTTGGTCGGGCTCGCAAAGGCTTTTGCCAACAGGCAAGCCGCTGGCCAACATGAATGTGTTGGCAATGCCTCCTCCCACAATCAGGTGATCGACTTTGCTGGCCAAGGACAATAAGATGGAGAGCTTAGTGGAAACTTTGGAGCCCCCCACAATGGCCACCAACGGTCGCTTGGGGTTGGCCAAGGCGCGTGAGATGGCCAAAATTTCCGCACTCAAGAGCGGTCCCGCGCAGGCCACAGGGGCGTACTGTGCAACGCCGTAGGTGCTGGCTTCTGCACGGTGGGCCGTGCCAAAGGCGTCGTGCACAAACACATCACACAATGCGGCCATTTGCTGAGACAAATGAGGATCGTTGGTTTTCTCGCCCACGTTGAAGCGGCAATTCTCCAGCATCACCACCTCGCCTGCTTTCACACTCACGCCCGAGATCCAATTCTGTAGCAAAGGCACAGGCCGGCCTAGTAAGTCACTCAGTCGTTTGGCAATCGGTTCAAGCGAGTCTTTTTGTGTCCATTGTCCCTCCTTGGGACGGCCCAGATGACTCGTCACCATCACGGCGGCGCCGGCCTTTAAAGCCATTTCAATGCAAGGAAGGGAGGCCTGAATTCGGGTGTCTTCGGTGATGTGGCCCGCCTCGTCTTGGGGGACGTTCAAGTCAGCTCGGATGAGAACACGTTGGTTGTGAATTTTGCCTTGTTGGCAAAGGTCTGCAAAAGCAATAAAGTCCATGGCGGATGAGTATAGAGATTGGGAGAGGACGTGCTGCGTTGATCAGCAACGCTTGGAGTCAGTGAGATTCATGAAACTGTAATTTTAGCGCCAAGGGATTCATGGTTTTACGCTCCCTTTAACCGCCAGCCCAGATGTGAACGGGTAAGTACACCAACATGCCCACCACAATCACTCCCAAAAGAGAGGGTCCGCGTTGACGCAATAAGGCGTAATAAAGTACCCCGGCTAGACAGGCCATCCAACGTGCATCGAGCCAGTGATGGATCAATTCGCCGTGCAATGTGAGCACTTCTGGCGCAATCACTGCCAGCAGTGCAGCAATGGGGGCGTATTCCAGAGAACGCTCTAACCAGTAGGGCAACTCAAAGTGTCGGTCAGAGATGACGAAAAATCCGCGGCTAAGGACCGTGATCACGCTCAGACCCAAAATGATCCAAGGGTGCTCTAGATGAAAGTCAAGCATAGGGGTCAGTAGGTTGGATCGAAGTTGGATCGAGGTGGGGTCGTAAAGACTACGGGGTGGAGCCTTTGGGCGTTTGATGGGAGAGCATGGTGTAGCGCTCCAGCCCCAAGCAAATCAACACACTGACCACCATGGCAAATAAAATGTTGAGCTTCAAAGGCCAAGCCACCGTCAGACACGCCGCCACGCTTGCAAGCACGGCCACCAGCCAACGTTTGGGTGTATTGAGCATTTTGCAAGTCAGTCCAAGCAGGGCCAAAATGCCTGCAAAACCCACCCCCCATTGAGCAGGAATGTATTGAGTGAGAAAGATGCCCAAGATGCTCCCGCTCATCCAACTGGCCCAATTTAAAAAGGCGTTGCCTGCCAAATAGGCTTGTTCGACTTGTTGACCCTCTATATCTTTGGCCGGGTTTGGAAAGCGTTGAATGAATTGAACGTAGGTGATATCGGCTGTGAAGTAGCTCGAACACAGACGGTACCAACGGGGATAATGGGCAAGGTAGGCGCGCATGTGGGCACTAAAGACCACGAAGCGCAAGTTGACACAAAAAGCCGTGGCCAACACCACGCTCCATGGGGCATTCACCGCCAAGAGGGGCAAGACGGCCAGTTGTGAACTACCGGCAAACACCAAAAGCGTCATCGCCAGTGCATCCGCTTGACTCAGCCCGGAGTTCACCATGGCGACCCCCGTCATCAGTCCCCAAGCAAAGATACCCACACACACACTGACAATACTCCTCAAGCCTTCTTTGAAAGCGGGGTGGGAGAAATTTTGAGGCAGGAAAAACATAGCTCAGCTCCGACCTACCCAAGTGATTTGAGAGTCATTCAACGCTTAACCTCGCCCGAAGTCGTGGGGCTATCATCTTGGGTCCCCAGCCGCATGCCCACTTGCACAGCAAGACCTTGTAAGAAAGCTTTGGCGCTCATGCGTTGGTGTCCTGCGCGTTGGAGCTCCAAGAGACGAAGCACACCTTTTGCACATTGCACATCCAAGCCCTCATCGCTGACACCCACGATGACACCCGCATTGGAGGAGTCTGTCAAATGAGGGAGGGGATCTAAAAGAGCGGTGGCATCCCAGACTTTGATGGTTTGGTCTGACAGCGTCAGGGTGCACCCAGGCGCTGGGTTAAAGGCCAAGACTTGTCGCATGAGAGTTTGAGCATCTTCAGACCAGTTGAGGGGGGATTCGGTTTTGCTGATTTTGTGAGCATAGCAAGTGCCCGCACTCTCTTGTGGGGTGGCTTTAAGCTCAGGTAAAAGCTCTAGGGTTTGCACAATGAGACGAGCACCCAACGCAGCGAGTCGCTTTTGCAGTGCGCCGCTATTGTCGTGACCAGCAATGGGGATCGATTCACGCATCAAAACTGCACCCGTGTCTAAACCCTCATCCATTTGCATGATGCACACACCACTCTCGGTGTCGCCGGCTTGGATGGCGCGTTGAATGGGCGCAGCGCCTCGCCATCTCGGAAGGAGAGAGGCATGAATATTGAGGCAACCCTTGGGGAAAAGCGATAAACACCAAGCGGGCAAAATGAGGCCATAGGCGACCACCACCATCAACTCAGCACCCGTTTGAGCAAGAGCAGCTTGTGCCGCCTGGGCCTCTGCTGCATGGACACCCTCTAGACGCAAGCTCTTGGGTTGGAGGACAGGCAAGTGGTGGGCCAAGGCACAGTTTTTGACACTGGAGGCTTGAAGTTTGAGGCCTCGACCCGCAGGGCGATCGGGTTGGGTGAGGACAGCCACCACCTCATGACCGGCATCAATCAAGGCCTCAAGCGCTTGGGTGGCGAACTCGGGCGTTCCAGCAAAAGCAATGCGCATGAAAATATAAAACTCGGTGGTTGAAAATTGTCAAAAATGAGAAACCGATCAATGAGCACACATACACCCGTCAACAAGGGGGCGCCCTTCAAAGAGGTGAAGACATCAAACCTAGGACGTCGTGTGGTTCATCAAGGACGAGTGTTTTGACGCTGAGCCTTGAGAAATTTACTCTTGATTCTAGAGCGTTTGAGTGGGGACAAATATTCAACAAAAACACGTCCTAGGAGGTGGTCCATTTCGTGTTGAATACACACGGCCTGTAAGTCCAAGGCGTGTAGAGTTTGACGCTCGCCTTTGAGGTCGAGATAAGAGACTCGAACTTCCTTGGAGCGCTCGACCCCGTCAAAGATACCCGGCACAGACAAGCAGCCCTCTTCAGCAATGACAGTCTCATCGCTTTTTTCAACGATCTCAGGGTTGATCAAGACCAAATGCTCGTTGCGTTCCTCAGAGGTGTCCATGACGATTAAGCGCAGGTGCACATCGACTTGAGTCGCAGCAAGACCAATGCCGTTGGAGTCATACATGGTCTCGAGCATGTCTTTGGAGAGGGTTTCCAATTCATGGTCGAACACGCTCACAGGTTTGGCCACCGTATGAAGTCTTGGATCGGGATAGCAAAGAATGGGTAACAAAGCCATGGGTGATATTGTCCTATTTTTTTCGCTGCAGTTCATGGACTGGTCGAAAACAGATTATAAAAATTCTCGCCAACTGTGGCCCTACAAAAAACGATGCTCACTTAGAAGGAAGTGCTTGAAAAAATCAAAAATAAAAACGATAAAAAGTGCAAAAAAAGAGGTATATTGGGGTCATGTTTGAAGTACTCGTTTATGTCTACGAAAACTATTGGCAAGCCGATGCTTGCCCTCAACTCGAGCACTTGGGGCGCAAACTCTCGGCCGTCGGTTTTGAGGCAGAAGAAATTGAGCAGGCCTTGACTTGGTTGGCGGGTTTGAATGTGGTCTCCCACAATTCGCAGTTCGTTGATGATAGCCAAGTGAGTTCTCCCTCGACGCTTTCTTGGACCTTGCCCGAGGACAAGGGCGTGGCAGCAGGGTTGCAAACGACACAAAAACCACAATCGAGCAGCAGCTTGAGGGTCTACTCGATCGCAGAGCAAGATCATTTGGGTGCAGAGAGCTTGGGCTTTGTGAGCTTTTTGGAGTCAGCGGGCGTCTTGCCTGCACATATGCGTGAAATTGTGGTGGACCGTGCCATGGCGGTACCCGGTCGCCCCGTGAGCATTGACGACTTAAAGATCATCGTCTTGATGGTCTTTTGGAGTGCCGGGATTGAGCCCGACGCCCTCATTTTGGATGAACTGTGTGAAGACAATCGCGAGCGTATCGCGCATTAAGGACCTCGGTGTTTTGGGTTGCTCTTCAGGGACCCTGGGTAATGATTCAGAAGCACACCATCCTCTTGAGATC
>DAISKH010000153.1:0-7356 GCA_036821105.1 Limnohabitans sp. | reverse complement strand
CCCCAATCCAATTAAAGATACCGTCAAAGACTTGTTTTCCGTTCACATCTTGATTAAAGCCAAGCCACACAAAGTCATTGGCCAAGCGGGCGGGTTGCGACAAGGTCCAACCCAACACTTGCTTGACTTGACCTGCGAGCGGATTGGGTGTCCCAACGCTATCGACTGAAGCGTAACGGATAAAGGATATAAAGTCTCGCATTGCAGCGTAGCCTGCTGCTGCGATATAGGGGTCCTTGGCGGTATAGGACATTTCATAAATAGCACTTTGAACAAACGGTATCACTGCTCCTGCGCTATTGATCAATGAATAAGAGTTACTTCCTGTATTGGGGGATCCCGGTGGCGTAGTGATACTAGTGGGTGAGCCGCATGTACCAGGTCCATTCCACTTCCAGCCTGAGGCGGGAATGACCTGAGGGGGATCTTGTAGATGTTGACGCCATGTGAGTGTGGCCGTGGTATTGGGAGCAGGACTGTAATAACTCATGACGCACACCGTGGTGGCATTGTCATTTGAGCCACTACTGATCCCTTGTTGAAAGGCGGGACCGGTGATGGAACTTCCATCGGGATTGTGCGCTACTGGCAGGTTTGCAAAAAGCAAATTGGTACCTGCTGCATTAGGCTCCATGTCCCATGCAGACCAAACCAAGGTATAGCCTTTGTTGAGTAAAAAGGCAGGGTAGCCAGCAGCGCTTGGGTTAGCAGAGGTTTGTGCAGCCGTAATCAAAGGAATTGTTGAAGGGGCTGCGATCGCATCCGCAGTCACAGTACCAGGATCATTGGCCACTGCCGCGCCGGTTTGATTAAATGAGCCAAATTGCTTGCCTCCTCGGTTAAGCATTTCATAAAATACTTTTCCGTTGCCGTTGGCTGCGTTAGTGGGCTTGAGCATATAAAAGGGAGCGGAATATTCCACTAATCCATTGGCATTGACGGGAGCCAGTGCAATATCGGGAATGACTTGATTTTTGGGGTCATTGGGATCAATGACGCCAGTAACAACGCCTTGAATTTTGTCGTAGGTTCCTACTGCACCAAAGGAGGTTCCACCAAAGACTGCAGTTTGAGTCGAAGTAATGGTGATTTTAGTAATCCCCGTTTGAGGTGACGAATTACTTGAGCAAGAACTCAACAAACCCGCAAGACTTAATACACCAAGAATTGTGATCAGTTTTACCGCTAAGGAGCGCTGTAATTTGTTGAGTATTAAGCTTTGCATGTTTGCTCCATTCAAAAATTATTTCAAAACATTTTATCCATCTGATTTTTTTGAACCACCCCATTTTCATGGTGTTTACCCTTGAGATCATTCAAAGCTTTATCTAAAAGATATTGCCATTGAATTAAGATACGATGTGAGAACACAATTAACAAGTGATCCAATGTCTTGTATTGGATTGGGTTGCTTTTGGTCTTTTCACCCATGTTTTTAAAAATTAAGCCTCCATTTAAAATTTTCTTTCCTATTGCGATGCTGCTGGTGTGGGTGCTGTGGTATGGCGATGTGCCACAACAATTACTCTTCAAAACAGTGTATGACTGTGAGACTCAAGGGTACAGTTATCGCTACAAAGATGGTGTTAGGCAAAATGAGGCTGTGCCCGATGTATTACGCTTTGAACTCACCACCTATCGATACGCTAGGAGATTCAAACTTCAAGACAACCCTGTCTATCAAGAACACCAAAATCCCCATATCGTTCGCAACTGGTCTGGTAGCACGCCAGTTGAAGACCTCTACATAGATGACGTCACAGACTCAATGACCCAGGAGAGAACACAAACCTCTCTCGTCTTAAACACCACCAGTGGCGACATTAGGCTCATGCATCACCGTTGGATACCCCCCAATGGTTGGCAAAATTCCGTTCTTTATTTTTTCTCTGGATTTTGTATTGCCAAAAAGGAAGGCGTTCAGAAATCTTAGTCGCGTAGAGAAAAAGTGAGAAATTGGGTACTCAGAAAGTTTGCGAGGTGGAAAGATTGGATTTAATGATTCTGAGCCCCTAGTCTCATCAGTGAAGTGCATTTTGCTCCTATCCTATCCTCTCCTCTCCCCTGCCTCAGTAACCCACTCAGCCGTCATCAGAGTGAGATGGCCTTCGCCAATATTTAAATTAATTTATAGGCTAAATTTCAGATTTAAATCAAAAAAGGGTAAGCATTTATACAAATGCTTACCCTGTGATTGATGGTCGGCGTGGCGGGATTCGAACTCGCGACCCCTTGCACCCCATGCAAGTGCGCTACCAGGCTGCGCTACACGCCGAAGAATTAGATTATAGCTGATCTGAATCGGAATTTACCGCCCCAGGCCTCACTTTATTCAAACCAAGAGTTGTCGAATTTCTCTGAGCTCACGCATAAGGAGTTTAAGTTGGGGTGGATCGCTCAAAATGCCAGATGCAGTCCAAGCATCCACTAACTTACTCTCATCGAGATCTTGGTCGGCCTCAAAAACCTCCATCCCCGTGAGCATCATTACACCAGAGCGCTTTTTATCTTTCTCGACTTGAACGATTTCTTGTAATTTATTTCGTGCACCACTGATGGTGAAACCTTGGTCGTAGAGCAAATCGCGTATTCGGCGAATCATCAGAACTTCATGGTGCTGGTAGTAACGGCGGTTTCCACGGCGCTTCATGGGCCGCAGTTGGGTGAACTCTTGCTCCCAATAGCGAAGCACATGGGGCTTGACGCCACACAAGTCACTCACCTCACCAATGGTGAAGTAGCGCTTGGCAGGGATGTTGGGTAAATCTATCGACATTGAAACAATCACTCAAACGAGATGTCTATCATTTTTAAAACGGAGGAGTGAGATTACACGAAGTGTAAAAAAAAGCCAGTGAATTATTTAAAAATATTTAGGTGAAAACCACCCCTTTTGGGGGTGAAAAATTGTGCAAATGTGCTAATGAATTTCGAGCCCTAATGGCAGGAAAAAGCAGACCATCCAGGCATGAATGCTAAAGCGTTAAACCGCAGGTGGGTTTTGAATCATGTCCTTGAGTTTTTGACTGGCATGAAAAGTCACCACACGACGCGCTTGAATCGTGATGGCCTCCCCGGTTCTGGGATTGCGACCCGGCCGAGGTGTTTTGGTGCGCAACTGAAAGTTGCCAAAACCAGAAATTTTCACATCCTCACCGGCGAGAAGTCTCTCCACAATCAGATCAAAAAATGCGTCGATCATGTCTTTGGATTCGCGCTTATTAAGCCCAATTTGCTCAAACAACAACTCCGCCAATTGTGCTTTAGTAAGCGCTGGCGATTCAAGCGTATTCAGTGCTAGTTCCATGATGAGCCTCTGGTTCTCTTCTCAATTGTCAAATCTTTATTGTCTCGATTCACTGTCTCTTGGCTTGATCTTCTCAGCTTTTAGTGTTGAAGTCTAGTCTGACCAACCACTGATTGCTAAGACGGTATTGAACTCAAAATCCACAGGACAAAATACCAACGGGTCCTGGCTCAAGCCCTGAGTCTTGCTCCCAAAGAGGCGCTCAAATGAGCCAACATGCTGGCGACACTGGCCTCAATTTCTGGCTCAGTGAGAGTGCCTTCATCCTTGGATAAACTCAATCGTATTGCCCATGAACGCTCCGTCAAACTCATTTGTGCACTCCCCTCCTTGGGACGGTACAAATCAAACAAGGTCGCATCTCGCAGTAGCTACTGCGAGATGCGACCTTGTTTGATTTGTACCGTCCCAAGGAGGGGAGTGCACAAATGAGTTTGACGGAGCGTTCATGGGCAATACGATTGAGTTTATCCAAGGATGAAGGCACTCTCACTGAGCCAGAAATTGAGGCCAGTGTCGCCAGCATGTTGGCTCATTTGAGCGCCTCTTTGGGAGCAAGACTCAGGGCTTGAGCCAGGACCCGTTGGTATTTTGTCCTGTGGATTTTGAGTTCAATACCGTCTTAGCAATCAGTGGTTGGTCAGACTAGACTTCAACACTAAAAGCTGAGAAGATCAAGCCAAGAGACAGTGAATCGAGACAATAAAGATTTGACAATTGAGAAGAGAACCAGAGGCTCATCATGGAACTAGCACTGAATACGCTTGAATCGCCAGCGCTTACTAAAGCACAATTGGCGGAGTTGTTGTTTGAGCAAATTGGGCTTAATAAGCGCGAATCCAAAGACATGATCGACGCATTTTTTGATCTGATTGTGGAGAGACTTCTCGCCGGTGAGGATGTGAAAATTTCTGGTTTTGGCAACTTTCAGTTGCGCACCAAAACACCTCGGCCGGGTCGCAATCCCAGAACCGGGGAGGCCATCACGATTCAAGCGCGTCGTGTGGTGACTTTTCATGCCAGTCAAAAACTCAAGGACATGATTCAAAACCCACCTGCGGTTTAACGCTTTAGCATTCATGCCTGGATGGTCTGCTTTTTCCTGCCATTAGGGCTCGAAATTCATTAGCACATTTGCACAATTTTTCACCCCCAAAAGGGGTGGTTTTCACCTAAATATTTTTAAATAATTCACTGGCTTTTTTTTACACTTCGTGTAATCTCACTCCTCCGTTTTAAAAATGATAGACATCTCGTTTGAGTGATTGTTTCAATGTCGATAGATTTACCCAACATCCCTGCCAAGCGCTACTTCACCATTGGTGAGGTGAGTGACTTGTGTGGCGTCAAGCCCCATGTGCTTCGCTATTGGGAGCAAGAGTTCACCCAACTGCGGCCCATGAAGCGCCGTGGAAACCGCCGTTACTACCAGCACCATGAAGTTCTGATGATTCGCCGAATACGCGATTTGCTCTACGACCAAGGTTTCACCATCAGTGGTGCACGAAATAAATTACAAGAAATCGTTCAAGTCGAGAAAGATAAAAAGCGCTCTGGTGTAATGATGCTCACGGGGATGGAGGTTTTTGAGGCCGACCAAGATCTCGATGAGAGTAAGTTAGTGGATGCTTGGACTGCATCTGGCATTTTGAGCGATCCACCCCAACTTAAACTCCTTATGCGTGAGCTCAGAGAAATTCGACAACTCTTGGTTTGAATAAAGTGAGGCCTGGGGCGGTAAATTCCGATTCAGATCAGCTATAATCTAATTCTTCGGCGTGTAGCGCAGCCTGGTAGCGCACTTGCATGGGGTGCAAGGGGTCGCGAGTTCGAATCCCGCCACGCCGACCATCAATCACAGGGTAAGCATTTGTATAAATGCTTACCCTTTTTTGATTTAAATCTGAAATTTAGCCTATAAATTAATTTAAATATTGGCGAAGGCCATCTCACTCTGATGACGGCTGAGTGGGTTACTGAGGCAGGGGAGAGGAGAGGATAGGATAGGAGCAAAATGCACTTCACTGATGAGACTAGGGGCTCAGAATCATTAAATCCAATCTTTCCACCTCGCAAACTTTCTGAGTACCCAATTTCTCACTTTTTCTCTACGCGACTAAGATTTCTGAACGCCTTCCTTTTTGGCAATACAAAATCCAGAGAAAAAATAAAGAACGGAATTTTGCCAACCATTGGGGGGTATCCAACGGTGATGCATGAGCCTAATGTCGCCACTGGTGGTGTTTAAGACGAGAGAGGTTTGTGTTCTCTCCTGGGTCATTGAGTCTGTGACGTCATCTATGTAGAGGTCTTCAACTGGCGTGCTACCAGACCAGTTGCGAACGATATGGGGATTTTGGTGTTCTTGATAGACAGGGTTGTCTTGAAGTTTGAATCTCCTAGCGTATCGATAGGTGGTGAGTTCAAAGCGTAATACATCGGGCACAGCCTCATTTTGCCTAACACCATCTTTGTAGCGATAACTGTACCCTTGAGTCTCACAGTCATACACTGTTTTGAAGAGTAATTGTTGTGGCACATCGCCATACCACAGCACCCACACCAGCAGCATCGCAATAGGAAAGAAAATTTTAAATGGAGGCTTAATTTTTAAAAACATGGGTGAAAAGACCAAAAGCAACCCAATCCAATACAAGACATTGGATCACTTGTTAATTGTGTTCTCACATCGTATCTTAATTCAATGGCAATATCTTTTAGATAAAGCTTTGAATGATCTCAAGGGTAAACACCATGAAAATGGGGTGGTTCAAAAAAATCAGATGGATAAAATGTTTTGAAATAATTTTTGAATGGAGCAAACATGCAAAGCTTAATACTCAACAAATTACAGCGCTCCTTAGCGGTAAAACTGATCACAATTCTTGGTGTATTAAGTCTTGCGGGTTTGTTGAGTTCTTGCTCAAGTAATTCGTCACCTCAAACGGGGATTACTAAAATCACCATTACTTCGACTCAAACTGCAGTCTTTGGTGGAACCTCCTTTGGTGCAGTAGGAACCTACGACAAAATTCAAGGCGTTGTTACTGGCGTCATTGATCCCAATGACCCCAAAAATCAAGTCATTCCCGATATTGCACTGGCTCCCGTCAATGCCAATGGATTAGTGGAATATTCCGCTCCCTTTTATATGCTCAAGCCCACTAACGCAGCCAACGGCAACGGAAAAGTATTTTATGAAATGCTTAACCGAGGAGGCAAGCAATTTGGCTCATTTAATCAAACCGGCGCGGCAGTGGCCAATGATCCTGGTACTGTGACTGCGGATGCGATCGCAGCCCCTTCAACAATTCCTTTGATTACGGCTGCACAAACCTCTGCTAACCCAAGCGCTGCTGGCTACCCTGCCTTTTTACTCAACAAAGGCTATACCTTGGTTTGGTCTGCATGGGACATGGAGCCTAATGCAGCAGGTACCAATTTGCTTTTTGCAAACCTGCCAGTAGCGCACAATCCCGATGGAAGTTCCATCACCGGTCCCGCCTTTCAACAAGGGATCAGTAGTGGCTCAAATGACAATGCCACCACGGTGTGCGTCATGAGTTATTACAGTCCTGCTCCCAATACCACGGCCACACTCACATGGCGTCAACATCTACAAGATCCCCCTCAGGTCATTCCCGCCTCAGGCTGGAAGTGGAATGGACCTGGTACATGCGGCTCACCCACTAGTATCACTACGCCACCGGGATCCCCCAATACAGGAAGTAACTCTTATTCATTGATCAATAGCGCAGGAGCAGTGATACCGTTTGTTCAAAGTGCTATTTATGAAATGTCCTATACCGCCAAGGACCCCTATATCGCAGCAGCAGGCTACGCTGCAATGCGAGACTTTATATCCTTTATCCGTTACGCTTCAGTCGATAGCGTTGGGACACCCAATCCGCTCGCAGGTCAAGTCAAGCAAGTGTTGGGTTGGACCTTGTCGCAACCCGCCCGCTTGGCCAATGACTTTGTGTGGCTTGGCTTTAATCAAGATGTGAACGGAAAACAAGTCTTTGACGGTATCTTTAATTGGATTGGGG
>DAISKH010000152.1:0-7381 GCA_036821105.1 Limnohabitans sp. | reverse complement strand
CTCTGCAGCCATTGGTGCTGTTGCTGGTGCGGCTTTGGGCTCTGTTTTGGCGGGAGTTGCGGGAGGGGATCGCCGAGCCTCGGCTGGCGTGGGCGCAATCGAAGGTGGCATATTAGGCGGTGCTAGCGGGGAGACCAATCAACGCAACATTATTCGGCGTTGTCTAGCGGGTCGAGGCTACCGGGTGCTCCAATAAAAAAAAGAGCGACTGAACGGGGCTTCAGTCGCTACTTTAGAGATTTATTGGTTTTAGAGGCTGATGGATGAAGGCTCAATCAAGTCATTGGCCTTCAGCCTGATCAAACACCCTCAATGATACGAATGTCTCGCTCAGCCCCGTTGCCTAACGCTGCTAGCGCTTTGCCGTACTCCACAGAGTCGTGGGCGGCGTTGGCTTGTGCAACACTCTCAAACTCGATCACAACCACTCGCTGGTGCATACCGACTTCGTAGACGTTACTGGGCATGCCACGGGCCAAGAATTTACCACCAGCGGCTTGAATGGCGGGTCCCGCAATTTTGGCGTATTCGGCCAATGCCTCAGGGTTAGAGATGGAACGGTAAGTTGCCACCCAGTAAGCTTTTGCCATGACTACACTCCTTTGAATGATACAAAAAAATGCATTCTAACCAGTTACTTCCTCGGGTCTTGTCCGGAGAAACCAAGATAGACAATGAAATGACCCCCGACTGAGCCTTGCATGAGATTGAGAGACACTTATCGGAGCATTTAGATACCTTCGATGATCTGAGTTTAAACATGATGCAAAGCGAGCTCTATAAGCCCATGCGACAATGGCCTCATTGAACTCCCTCCCCACTAACCACACTCTGAGTAAGACCATGACATTGAGATGGAAGCAAGCACTGTGTCTTTGCATAGCCTTGTTGGGTTTATTGAGTTACAGCCTCAGCATGGCATTGAGCCTTCCTGTTCCCAAAGTCGTGATTGATAAGGCACTGGAGGCCAAGTTCCCCAAAGAGCGCTACGGCATCAAACTTGAGTCTCCCGTGACTCGCTTCAAAGCAGACGTCCAAAAAGTAGAATTGTGCGGAGTCTGGCACATCAAACTTCCCGCCAAGAGTGGCGATTTTTGCCTGGATTTTCGCCCACTTTGGAACAAAGAAAAGGCGGATATTGAGATGTCAGGCCTGAACATTTTGAAGTTCACTGCCGGCTCCGATCAAGAGCTTCCCGCACAAACCTTACAAATCCTCAATGCCATGGTATTACCTCTTTTGGATGGGACTGCGATTTATCATGTCCCTGATATGCTGGGTAAACACTTGGAGAATTTAAAAATTGACACCAACTCTTTTGATCTTGTGTTCTAAGCACGCGCCCCAGGTGCCCAACTCCTTCCTTAGACAAGGGTCTAGGATACTGATGGTGGTGGTGACACTCTTCGCTTTGGTGCTAAGCAATGAGGTCAGTGCCGCCAAAAAATACACTCTCTACCAATGTGGCAGCCAAACCAATTTGGACAACTGCACCCAAACATGTGTGCCCACGGACCGCTTTGAACCCATCACCATTGAGTTCTCCCCACGTGAGGAGCGCGGTATCGTGATTGCCAAAAAACATGTGATGGGAGGCATCGTCGCAAGCACATTCAAGGGCTGCAGTATTTTTGACGAAGACAACTGGAACTGCAAAGAGGAGCTCGACATTGGGGACTCTCACGTGAGCCTTAAAAACAGCTTGGCCAATGATCTCTTCACCTCCATTGAGGTCTCATCAAGCCACCGGGTGAGTTCTTATTGCGCTAAATTGATCCCCACTCCCTGAGCAACACAAAACTCTGGACTTGCACTTTTCAATTGGAGGGACACATCTTTTTGATGATGTCACTTTGTTCAGTCAAGATGGTTTCAATCGTTTTGGTGTCCACACTTTTGGGGAAATGAGCAGTGATGAGTGTGTGGGTAATGCCTATTTTGTTGAACAAATCTTGGTTGATGGGCTTACCCAGCACAAAGTGCTGATCTTGCCAGATGACCGAACAATTGTCCTGCGATGACTTCTCAACGGCAACTTCCTTGCTGTACTTGTCTTTGCAATACTCGCGAATCACTGCCATGGCGGTCTCATTTTTACTGCCGTCACCCTTCAGGCTTTTAAATCGCTCTTTAAAGCATTCGTCGTAATTGGAGTAACTCGATGATTTGTTGATTTGAGCCCATGCACTCCCGACAAACAGTGTCACTGCCAAGCAAGCGCTCAAATGAAGCAAAGTCACCAAGCCCAGGCGACTAAACCAGAGTCTCATTGTCCCGTGCAGTTTGTCATTTCTCAAAATTTCCACCCTACTTAGTCAGTGAGCCATTGAAAGCATTGAAAGCATTGAACGCTAGAACGAGTCAGGGTTGAGCTGAATTAGAGTCACGTCATGCGATAAGTGCTCAATCGTTGACTAGACATTATCGGGCAAAAAATGTTCATTTTTCATCTTTCCAAGGTGTGCAATGAGGTCAATTCATGGCTTTAAGAGTGCGTTTCTCTAGCATCCCTGCAGCACGAACGTTAATTTGGCACTGTGTGTTGAATTCAATCGAACACAAAACGTTGCAATGGTGATGGTTAGCGAGATTTTGTGCGCAATGCAAAAGATTGACACCCGCCTGTGAAGTCCGAGGTCGTTTTAATCTTGAGATGCTCACTTTGAGAGTTTTTTTGAATATTCACCGTAACGTTCATCTCCCGACGGTTGAGCATGAAATCTTCAACATAACTTTTCTTCACATCTTTGGACTTGGATTTGGGATGATCCTCAATCAAACAATGGATTTGACGCTCGTCCCACTGATCACACATCACGGAGTTGAGCTCTCTTTGAATGAGCGTGAAGTGTCTTTTGACCTCCAGTGAGGAGTCCTCCGTTGTGAGCTCCCCATCCCGCTCGGTTTGCGTGTGAGTGATCTCGCTGCCTTGACACTCGAGCTCAAAACTTGATTCATCCTGGGAACAAGAAACACCCCACAAGATGATTAGAAAAAGACCAACGCGAGCCAGCATTGCAGTTGACATGGTGGGGGATCTCCAAAGGGAAAAAAAGTCAAGACAAAGGATGGAGATCACCTATAGAAGCATTACCTTCAGTGCTTTGAGATCAATGCTTCCACAAACCCGAAAAATCCTCTTCAGCATAGACAACTTCATTGCCAACCAAGGTGAGCACTGAGTGAATCGTGCCAATTTTTGCGGTCTCAACCTTGAAATAATCATCCGACAGCACCACCAAGTCAGCGGCTTTGCCAACACTCAATTCGCCCCGCTCTTTTTCGGCATGGGCCAGCCAAGCACTCCCTTGGGTATAGAGCGCAAGAGCTTGCTGTCGGGTGGGAATTTCCGCCTTTGAGCGTAGACTAACACCTCCTGCACTTTTACCGTCCAGCATCCACTGTAGCGCCACAAAGGGGTTGTAGTTCGCAACGCGATGGGCATCCGTACCGGCCCCAATGTGCACCCCCGTGTTCATGGCCGAGACCAACATGGGCATCTGACTCAATGCCTCGGGGCCGCGTTCTTTAAGAAGCCTTTCTCCGTCATAGTACATGGCATCTTGCATGGCCCAGGCTACTCCTAGTTTTTGCATGCGTGAAAAGGTCTCTTGCTTGGCATCATTCAAGTGCGCAATCGACCAGCGCAAAGGCGCCAGAGGCGTCTCTTGATTCAAGCGCTCGAGTACATCCAAGAGGTAATGAACAGTTTGACCGTTTTGCCAGTGTTGCGTGAGGGTCATGCCTCGAAGTGCAGCCCAACGCGCCACCTGATAAAACGCCTCTTGGTCTTCAGGGGTTGGGTGATCGTTGTTGTACATGTTAAAGGTCACGCGCTCGCCAATGCCATTGAACCTTAGGCGCTCACCTCCAAAGCCTTGCGGCAAGAGTGCCGTCAAGCCTTGAAACTCTTCGAGCTCACGCCCTTTTTGCTGAGAGAAATAACTGAAATCAATGCGAACCGACAACTTCCCCGTTCGCCAAAGCTCCATCACCGGCGCGTACTCGTCTGGGGACATATTAAAACCACCCGGATCCATAAATCCTGTGAGCCCCACACGGTTGAGTTCAGTAAAAAAGCGCATACTTCCCTCTAGTTTGTCTGCGTATTGGGGCTTGGGTAAGCGATCAAAAAGTGCCACAATGCCGCCCTGAATCGCACCTGTTTTTTGGCCCCTTGAATCGAGCTCAAACTGAGCACCTTTGGGCAAATCGCTGAGAGCGTTGAGCCCTAATTTCTCGTGAGCCAGCGGTGTCAACATGGCCCAGTCGTACATCCACTGGACGTAGACAGGATTATTGGGGGCCGCTGACTGCAACTCGGCTTGGGTGGGCCTACGCTTTTCAATAAACTGCTCCGGTGTCCAGCCTCCCGCCACCACCAACCACTCGCCTGGGGAGGACTTTTGGGCTGCTGCACTGAGTTTACCCAACGCTTCACTCAACGAGTGAGTTCCAAACCAGTGGACTTCTTTAGAAAAGCTCAGGGCAGCACGAATGCCGTGCATATGCGAATCGATCATTCCAGGAATCACTCTTCGCCCCTTGAGGTCAACCATCACGGTTTGGGGCCCCTTCAACGCCTTCATCTGTGAGGAAGCTCCGATTGCCATGATCTTGCCCTCCCTCAGAGCCATCGCTTGCACCTCAGGAACCTTATCGTTCATGGTGGTGATGTGCGCATTAAAAAGAATGGTATCGGCCTTGACGCTGAGGCCCGCCTGGGCCTCTTTGGGGGTCAGTGTCGTCAATGACATCGCCATTAACCCAGCACAAAAAAACGACTTGAGGCGCGTCTTGCCTTGAGAACTTTTGGGATGGTGGGAAGCTTTGTTCCCAAAGCAGTCCTGAATGCATTGTTGAGGTCTGATTGATAGGTTCATCATGTCAACTCCAGATGAAGTGATAAAGGCTCGCCTGAGCATATCCAGAGCTCTCGCGAACAGGAAAGAGAATGGTTTTAGAAACCAAAAATTCTTTTAGGGGTGGTCCAAAAAAGCTGAGTACGCTCACCAAGACTCAGCTGAGACTGCACCAACTTGATCATTGGACCGTAGTCTAGACGTGAGGTGGCCTTCAGATAAGGCCAGTCCGAGGCCCACACGCACTTTTCCAAGCCAAAGGCCTCAATAAGAGCATCAATGTAGGGCCGAGTATCAGTAAAAGGGTAAGTCTCCTGGCTGAATTTGGCATAGCCCGATAGTTTGATGACTGCGTCATGGCTGCGTCCCAGGGCTAAAAGCGCCTGAAAGCCCTTTTGCTGTAGACCAGCTTCGCTTTTCAAATTGGGTCGACCACAGTGATCAATCAAGACCTTGACTTGGGTTTTTTCTATCCAAGGCAGTATCTCTGGGAGTTGATCGTTTTCGACTTGAAACTGAGCCCACATCCCTAAGCGCTTGAGACGTTCAAGGAGAGGACCGATGTCATTGTAAAAGTCCACTCCCTTTAACGAGGTGTTGAACGCCACGCCGATCACCCCTTGTGCTTTGAAGGCGTCTAGGGTCGTTTCTGGACAATCATTGGGAACCACCGCAATGCCCTTGAACACCCCGGGAGAGTGTGCGATCGCAGCCAGCATGGCGCTATTGTCCAAGTTGTAGCCTGAATTGGGACCGACCAGTAAGGCGTGCTTGACCCCATAACATGCCATGACCTGTTGGAAGTAGTGAGCGTCCCCCACCTCTTGGCCCTTGGGGTGATAAGGATTGTCAGGTGGATAGGGGAATCCCACTGGGTCCAAAATATGGCAGTGAGAGTCGATTTTGTCTTCTTCCAAAATCGAGAGGGATGGGGTCATGGGTAAAAACTCCTTCTATGGCTTTCAGCTCTAAAAGACGCTTCAGTTCAATTAAGCACCCAAGAGGTTCGAGACCATCGAGACTCAATGCGATTCAACATCTTCAGCTAACTTCTTAAACGAACGAATTGTCTTATTTAAACCCGTATCAATTTCAAAGCTGAACCGAAAATCAAACGACAGACAGATTGATCCTCGTTAAAGTTTAATTCATTCGCATGGATCCATGATGACCTCCGGCCAATGATTACCCTACTTTTTAGCCTCGTCTTGAGACAGAGAGTCGCCATCGAAGGATTTGGGTAGCATTTGAGTTCTAAATTGATAAGAGGAACTTTCAGATGGAAAGAAGACGCACAATAAAAAAACGGTCCGAAGACCGTTTCTTTGAAGTATTGAACCTGAAACCTTCTGGCTAAAGGTCAAAAAACAATTAGTGACTGGTAGTCGCAGCAGGTAGCAACTCGTTCAAAGCACGTGCATAGGCCATGCGCGCTGTTTGAGCAATGGCCATGTCGCGTTGGAGCTCAGCGATTTTTGCATCCGTTGCTTGCAGTGACAGTAATTGAGCACGTGCTTCTTCGCTCAATTCTGAAAATTTGTACTCTTTGTCGTCAATTTTAATGGTATCCATCTTCGTACTTTCATAAAAAAGGTATCACTCTAAATTATAACGGACAACACCTGGATTTCAAACATTCCGTTGGTTTTAGACACGAGCATAGGGTGAGCCATTGAAAGCCATTCAAAGCAATATGGGCCCTGGTAAGACGATCTAGCCCCAGCCTGAACGGCCCTCCTGGTTCAACCGAGCTGACCGTCTTGTAAGCCCCTCTTCGTTGAGGCCAAGGATTCAAACCCTCCGCCTCCCTCGTTGTCACACAAAGCAGTGTTACCCCCTCGACCCTTCACCCTTTAATGGATGCTCCATTTCATGGCTAATTTGAGCAATATGGATAGGCCAACTTTTGCCTCTTTCAAAGTCCATCCCCCATCCTCTGAAGATCACAACTCCCCTAGAGGACCTACAAACTCAATCTTAAATACATAAGGTTTTACATTAATTTAATCAAAAATAATATTGATTTATATAGTATTTTTATAAATTATATTTTAAAACTTAGCTTCAATCCATAGACCCTCTGCACTTGACGAGGGAGGAACAGCATTGCCGTAACAACCGTAATCGGCCATAATTTGCCGTAACACGGCGTAAATTCTCGTAACTCAGCGTAATAATCCGTAATCGAGGTAATGCGTTACGTTGCGTTGAAAATTTTGCTGGTTTTTTTTCTTTGAGCAGGATTTTTTTTGAGCGTCCCCATCGCCTCCTTCTTTTGCCAAGGGACTCCAGAATGATCAATAGCGCCACTTACACCCCAAAGCTCATGGGCAGCGGCATGTCAACGCCGCCCAACACCTCTAACCGCGGTGCTCAATCCGTGGGAGGCTTTCAGCCCCCCGGCATTGCTCAAAACGCCAAGGCGGCCCTCAACCAATTCCCCCCCAACCCAGCGGTTGGTCCGGTTCAATCGAGCTTACCCAGCCTTGACGCTCTTAAATTGGCCCCCCCTTCTGGAG
>DAISKH010000151.1:5003-7405 GCA_036821105.1 Limnohabitans sp. | reverse complement strand
CCCACCATCAAGAACTTGGTCACATTCCTGCAAACCCGTCCTGAATACGGTGCAATTTTTGTTGACAGCCGCTACGGCTCAATCCCCGGTACTTTGACCATGTCACAGGTCAATTTGGAGAACAGCTCACGCCAAAACAACGGTCAACCTGATGTTGTGGTGAGCTTTAACTGGGATTACACCACTACCATTCAAGGCATGCCCGGCATTGAGTATGAAAGCTTCGGTGCAGGACAACACGGAATGCACGGCAGCATCGGCATTGCAGATGTGCACAATACCCTCATCGCCAGTGGCCCCTCGTTCTTGGGTGGTAACACCTTCAAAAATCCATCGGGTAACGTAGACGTTGCACCCACAGTGGCTTATTTGTTGGGCCTAGTGATGCCACAAGCAGATGGACGTATTTTGAATGAAGCCTTGGTCAAACCTGCCTCTTCTTCTGTGCCCACAGTTGCACCGTCAACCGTGAGCAGTAGTTCAGTGAGTGGACTCAGGTTTGAGTTGCCCACCGATCCAACTGGCGTCACCTCAGACCCAACCTTGGCCGGCACTTACAGCATCAACTTGGCCGTGAAAGATCTGAGCATGGACGGTAAAACATACCGTTACTTTGATTACGCACAGGCCATTAGAAAATAATGCTTCTATTCAATATTTAAGTTAAAGCAATCCATGACACTTTCCAATTTTTCAGCTCAAGCAACTCTTTTCATGCCCAGTTTCTTAAGAAAAACAGGCTTAGGGTTCTTGGTTCGAATTGGAAGTGTTGTGCGCCATGGTACGGTCTTTTTGGCCGGCTTTGGTTTGAGTATGGGTCTTCATGCTCAAACCAAAGAGCTTCAATTTGATGCGGTCTTCTCCACCAAAGGTGAACCCGCCTACCTACACTACACGGTCGAGACCGAGTCCCCCCAACCTCATCACATGGAGGTTTGGAGATCAGGTCAACTAAAGATCAAACGCTCCAGTGACGCTGTGATCGAAACCTATGCTGTCAAAAAGAAAGAGGGTGCTGAGTTTTACATGTCTGTATTGGACTTGAAGCGGAAAATTCACACCCAGATCGATCGCACCAATTTGATTCGCATTGGAAACTTTACCGATTGGTTTGATTTGGGCCATGGCCTAAAGCACCCATTGGGGGATTACCAACTCAAACGCCACGCATCACCAGAACCCAGCATCGCCAAGACCAGCCCTTGCGTTTGGTACACACTGACTCAAAAAGGTGTTGCCAGCCATGTTTGCTGGTCAACACAGGCGAGATTACCGATTTTGATAGAGAACGATCAAGGTCAGGTTCAATGGCGAGTCCTAGCTTGGGACAACCATAAAATGAGCGACGATGTTTTCATCATTCATGACCAAGGTTTTGTGAAAAACAATGCCAACGAGGACATTGAAAAAGATTGATCTTGGGCTAGTGTTCTAATTAGCTAGAGCGCTTATAAGCTAAGTAGCTAGAGAGCTTGTGATCACGCACCCAAGGCAATCAACTCTTCAACTCCCAGCTCAGAGCTCCAACGCTGCAAAAGTTTTAGAATTCTGGACTTCCATTGCCAATAGCTCTGAGGTGCCTTGACCATGGTGAACTCCATGCGCGGCACACCGCCTCTTTTTCTCTTAAATTCGCCCGCTCCGGAGCTGTAGTTAAGGAGCAATTGGTGAGCCAGGGTATATTTATAGACTTGAACAAAGAGTGCACGATATAAACCCGCCACTCGGTGATGAACGTCATACCCAAGAGCTGGGACCGTCAGGGTCACGTCGACTTGGTGTAAAAGCGCGAAAGCAACACACACACCAGCACTGTCATGCAGCATCAGACACCGCATCGCGCCGCCATTGATCATGTCTCTTAAAAACTTCGGTGTGTATTGCGCGTTAAAAGCTCCATGTTTTTCGATATAGATGCTGTAATAAAGCGCTTGGAGTTGCTCAGATTCTTCTCTTGTGATCTCCTCTACCACTTGGCACTGAAGGCTTAATTTGGAGGCATCTTTCATATCACGTTTGAGTTGCGAGGGAACTTTTTCAGGCTCTTGGCGCAAATCAAACTCGTAAACCACTCTAGCCGGTAGGGCATAAAATCCCAGTCCAACGAGCTCTTCGCAGAGTTGAGCGTGAAGTTCGGGCCTGATATTTCTGACAAACAAAAACCGATCAGGCCTGGATAACTCAAGCGTTCGACACACCTGAGGGATGAGATTTAACTCACCCTCAGTCCAAACCACAGTGGATATTGGGAAGTTGCCCACTACACAGTGGTGACTCAACCCAATCGCGTTGGCTAATCGCCCCAAAGCACGAAGTAAGAGTGCAAACCCACGCTGGTGTCTAAGCTCTTGGGCAGCGTAGTCAAACCACGCAATCTTGGGAGACGTGATGTAGCACTGATC
>DAISKH010000151.1:0-4903 GCA_036821105.1 Limnohabitans sp. | reverse complement strand
TTTAAGCTTGCAATCGATAGAGATGAAAGGCCCCATAAATACCAGAGCGGTCTTGGGGGCCCAGACGATCGCTTAACGCATCATCTCTAACCCAACGTTGCGCCAACTCAGAGGTAAGACTCTCTGTCAAGGGAGAGTGTTCTCCCGCAGTCCTAAAGATCACACGAGCTCCAGGCCTGGCCGCTTTATCTATGCTTTGCCAGAGCACCTTGATCTCTTGGGGAGACATCCAGTCTTGGGCATCGAGCAAATTAACAATATCCACCGATTGAGCACCCAACTGATTGAGTTTGTCTCGGATGTTATTGTGCTCGATCTCCAACTTATCCACGGATGCACGCAGGGTGACGTAATTCTCTTTTTTCAAGTACTCGGGTATAGGCCCACGTCCTGATTCATCGTATTTTCTGGCAAAAGCCTGCCATGCAAAATAATTTTCTGAAATCGGTGCAACAGTGGCCAAGTGTCTGGCACGTTGCTTTAAGATTTCCGACATATTTTTAGGAATATTATTGCAAAGCACCATGTGTTGACTGGGGGGGATTCCCAAGTTGTAGAGTGCATAGGGGCTACTACAGATCTTAGTGACCAAACGATTGTCAAATATTTTGGCAACATGCTGATCAAACCATTGCCCTTGATTTTCAACCGTTTTTTGTAGCAGCAAATCTGAGAGCTTGACACCATGCAGTTTAGCGCCAAGATGAATTACACCAATGATTTGTCCAAGAAGTCCAAACTTGTAAAAGCCTTTGGCGAACATTTGGATGCGCTTAAAACCAAAGGTTGCGTGCTCCCAATACGCACGACTCGTCTCATCGAGTTGAGTGCGAATAATGTTGTTATAAATCCTGACATTGCTACTGGATTTGGCCACACCGAAAAAGCGGTAAAAATCCTCGTGGGACTCCAAGGTCTTGATAGCCGCGCACTTTAATTGCATCAATGCAATGTGCGCATGATTCAAGTCCACCACTGAAATTTTGGCAGGATACTCTAAAAGATAAGTCAAAGCATTGCATCCACCACTGGCAATGGTGAGCATATGATCGCTGCTTTTGATCTGAAGTGCTTTAATATCGACTTGGGGGTCCTCCCAAATCTGGGTGTAGACCAAACGATCAAACCACATCGCAAAGAGCTTATCCTTTAAGCTCGTCTTGTCTTTATGGCCAAAGACTGCGTTGTTGACCAAAGCCTTTGATTTCTTCAAACTCACCGGTGGATTTGAAAGCATGTTCATGGGCTGACTCAGTCCTTTCGCAATGAATGCAAAAGTTAATTATCAGCACACGACATTTCAAAGCGATGAAGTTTCAATGAAGCTTTAATGACTCGAGAAAAAAATTCATCGACTTTCCATAAGAAAGACCTGAGAGCCTTTCAATGAACCCATTGTGTCAACTCTTGGGCAATCTCTTGTGCAAGGGCCCTGTCAGCCGCTTCCACCATGACACGAACCAATGGCTCTGTTCCGCTGGGACGAATCAGCACGCGTCCCAATTTCCCCAACTTTTGCGTAGCCTCATCCCTCGCTTGAAGGAGCTTTTCACTCGGTGTCCAAGGACCTTTGTTTTGCAACTTAACGTTCAAAAGAATTTGAGGAAAGAGATCAATGCCTTGGAGCAATTGAGCCGGTGTTTTATTCGCTTTAAGACAAGATTCCAAGACCTGCAGCGCACTGATCATGCCGTCACCCGTCGAGTGTTTATCCAGCACCAACAAATGCCCCGAGCCCTCACCGCCCAGGATCCATCCTTTTTCATGCAAAGCTTCAAGCACATAACGGTCTCCCACTTGGGTGCGCATGAACTCAAGACCCAAATCTTTGATGGCATTTTCGATGGCCATGTTGGTCATGAGCGTGCCCGCAACGCCTCTCAAGGACTCCCCACTGGCCACCCGTTGTGACGCGATCAGGTAGAGCAACTCGTCGCCATCAAAGAGCCTCCCCGTTGCATCCACCATTTGCAATCGGTCAGCATCACCGTCCAGAGCAATACCAAAATCCGCTTGGTGTGTTTTGACAGCCTCCACGAGAGCTTCAGGGTGAGTGGCACCCACACCGTCATTGATATTGAGTCCATTGGGGGAGCACCCCAGTGAGATCACTTGTGCTCCTAGTTCATGAAAGACATTGGGGGCAATTTGATAGGCAGCACCGTGCGCTGCATCCACCACAATTTTCAGGCCCTTCAAAGTGAGTTCACCGCCAAAATTGGATTTACAAAACTCGATATATCGGCCCTGCGCATCGTTGAGCCGCTTGGTCTTACCCAGTGCGCTTGAGTCCACCCATTGAGGGGGTTCAAGCAACAAACTCTCCACCTCAAGCTCCCACTCATCACTCAGTTTATTACCCTTGTCGGAGAAGAACTTGATGCCGTTATCATCAAATTTGTTGTGACTTGCACTGATCACAACACCCAAGTTCGCACGTTGTGCACGGGTCAGATACGCAACACCTGGGGTGGGCAATGGCCCCAAGAGCATCACATCCACACCTGCTGAATTAAAGCCCGACTCCAATGCAGACTCCAGCATGTAGCCTGAGATTCGAGTGTCTTTCCCAATCAACACTGTGGGGTGAGGATCGGTTTTTTTCAGCACTCGTCCCACACAATGGGCGAGCTTTAAGACAAAGTCTGGGGTGATGGGAGACTGCCCAACGCGTCCTCTTATTCCATCGGTGCCAAAGTATTGGCGTTGCTTAGTTGAAGTCATGTCTTATTTGAATAGTTATGAATAGCTAGACGCCAGTGAATGCGAGTTCACTGGCGTCGCATCGCCTTCCAGACCGCTCTGGCAGTCACCGTCTCTCTCACATCGTGGACCCGAATCACTTGCGCCCCTCGCTCCATGGCCAAGAGAGCGGCGGCCACACTGGGGATGAGTCGCTCGCCCACCTCAAGTCCAGTCACCGCTCCCAAGGATGATTTTCTGGACCATCCCACCAAAAGCGGTAAACCCTTTACACGCACCTCATCTTGGTGCGCCAAGAGGGCAAAGTTTTGTTCAACGCTCTTGCCAAAGCCAATGCCTGGATCTAACATTAAGCGTTTTAGTGAGATGCCCAACTCCTCGCAGGCTTTTAGGCGCTCAGTAAAAAAATTCTTCACCTGCTGGACCACTGCATCTTCGATGGGATTGAGTTGCATGGTCTGTGGCGTGCCCTTCATGTGCATCAAGCACATTCCGCAGCCAAACTCCTTCATAAGCGCCAATGAGCCCACTTGTTGGAATGCAAAAATATCATTGATGATATCCACCCCCATCTCCAAGGCCCGCCTCATGATGCCGCTCTTATAGGTATCGACCGACACCGGTATGCGCCAAGTGAGAACTTCCCTCAGTACGGGAGAGAGTCTCGCCCACTCCTCCTCTTCGCTGAGGGCCACAGCACCAGGTCTGGTGGATTCTGCCCCCAAGTCGAGGATCTCAGCACCGGCCTTCACCTGTTCGTGGGCCAACTCAATGGAGCGCACGGCCAAGGCCTGGGCCTCTTCTAAGCCAGTTGAAGTCGAGAACGAGTCCGGGGTGATATTGACGATCCCCATCACCAGGGGTGATGAGATATCGAGCTCAAAGCGGGAAGTTTGCCAGTGATGCTGCATGGCCCAAGAGGGCCGGGAGGCCCAAAGTTCTTAATTCAACCCGCAAGAGCGCATGCTAGTGAGGGGTTTGACTCAACAGGCCTCTTAAGCATCCAAGCCAGTGCGGGCCGCTGAAGGTGCGGTCACCACAGCGGGAGTGCCGCCACTTGGACCGTCTCCTGAGGGTGGAATACGAGGCGTCCAGTCCTTAGGAGGCTGGGGATCTCGTCCGGCCATGATGTCATTGATCTGATCGCTATCAATCGTCTCCCACTCTAGCAACGCCTTGGCCATGGCGTGCATTTGGCTGGCATGCTCTTCAATCAGGCTTCTGGCCATATAGTATTGGGTATCGATGATTTTTCTGACCTCATCGTCAACTTTTTGCATGGTTGACTCGGACATGTTGGTGGTTTTAGTCACAGATCGTCCTAAAAACACTTCACCCTCATTTTCTGCATACACCATGGGGCCCAAGGCCTGGGTCATACCATAACGCATCACCATGTCGCGAGCAATCTGAGTCGCACGCTCAAAGTCGTTGCTAGCCCCGGTGGTCATTTGATTCATGAAGACCTCTTCGGCAATCCGGCCACCAAAGAGCATGCTGATTTGGTTGAGCATGTATTCACGGTCATAGCTGTAGCGGTCCTTTTCAGGCAAACTCATGGTCACCCCCAAAGCACGGCCACGAGGAATGATGGTGACTTTGTGAACGGGGTCGCACTTGGGGAGAAGTTTCCCAATCAAGGCATGGCCAGACTCATGGTAGGCTGTGTTGCGGCGCTCCTCCTCAGGCATCACCATACTCTTACGCTCTGGGCCCATCAGAATCTTGTCCTTGGCTTTCTCAAAGTCCACCATCTCAACCACGCGTGCATTTCTTCTGGCCGCCATCAAGGCAGCTTCATTGCACAGATTGGCCAAATCGGCACCACTCATGCCAGGTGTACCTCGGGCAATGACGCCAGCGGCCACGTCTTGGCCGATAGGCACTTTTCTCATGTGCACATTCAAAATTTGCTCTCTGCCGCGGATATCAGGCAACGTCACATAGACTTGGCGATCAAAGCGTCCGGGACGCAACAATGCGGCATCCAAAATATCGGGTCGATTGGTTGCAGCGACCACAATGACGCCCAAATTCGTCTCAAAGCCATCCATCTCAACCAGCATTTGGTTCAGCGTCTGCTCGCGCTCGTCGTTTCCACCCCCAAGACCGGCTCCGCGTTGACGTCCGACGGCATCAATCTCGTCGATAAAAATGATGCAAGGTGCATTCTTTTTAGCATTCTCGAACATGTCGCGCA
>DAISKH010000150.1:4494-7546 GCA_036821105.1 Limnohabitans sp. | reverse complement strand
CCCAAATTGAATTCAATCTTCAATTTGAGTGAGAATAATATTTATTAAATTAAATCACTAGTGTCCCAACGTTCTGAATTCAATGAAAAATAAGATCATCTCTATAGGCAAAGCTTATTGAAAAAACTCTAAATTTGAATAATTTAAATTCAAGTCGTGGACATTCTAAAAATGCTTTTAATTCAATAAAATCATAGCCTTACTTAACCTTAGACAACAAACGTTGGGACACTAGTGAGTTGTTTTATATAAACTCATCTGCGCTCGCCTTCATACCCACTGTTGCTTTCAAGCTTGCCCCAAGGATGGACCTTGGGGGCTCACTTGGGGAGTTAAAACGACAGATTCAAGCTCACAAGGCTAAAGCCACACATTGAGTCATTGAACTCGGCGTTCAGTAAATCCAGAACAGTCGATTCAGATTAACTCTGTCAATACCATTCAATGAATGCATGAAGTGATCAGCAACAAAGCACGATGCTTAAACCTGTCCTTGTAGCACTCTCCTTGTAGCCCTGTCCTTGTCGCCCTGTCTCAAGGCAACACTTTGATGTCCTTCACAAACTCCGTGGTGTAGGTCTCAGAGAGCTTGACTTTGGCGGGATTGATGAGCTTGGTGCTCACAAGCATGTCATAGCTGGCCTTTGCCCTGGCATCGGTGATGATGCCAATCCCTAGTTTCATGGCGTCTCCACTGGTGATCATGCCCATCTCTTTCAATTTGGCCACGCTGTAGGCCAGTTGATCATCGGTCATCTCAGTGTTGTCTTTTTTAATCAAAGCATTGGCAGGTGCGGGATCAGCCAAGTAACTCTTCCAACCTTCCATGGAGGCTTTGACGAAGGCTGCCACTGCTTTTTTGCGTTCTTTGACGGTTTTATCCATGCACGTGATCGTGGTGGCGTAGGCAGGGTAGCCTTTGTCGCTGAGCATTAATACATTGGCCTTGACCCCAGCTTTTTGAATGGCAAAGGGCTCAGACGTTAAATACCCTTGTTGGGCGATTGTTTTGTCGGCGACAAAGGGCTGTACGCTGAAGTTGTAAGGACGAGTTTGGTCATCGGTGAAGCCGTATTTGGCTTTGAGCCATGGCCAATAACCCTGGTGGGCTGATGGCACGATCAAAATGTTTTTGCCTTTGAGGCCTTCCAATGACGTCACATCTTCATGGGCAATGAGAACTTGAGGGTCTTTTTGCATGGCAGCTGCCACATTGACCACAGGTACACCCCCTTCACGAATTTGGATCATTTGAAGATCACTCGATCCCATGATGCAGTCGGCTTGACCCGCCGCCATCAGTTGGACCACATTGACTTGTGGTCCTCCCATTTTGATGCTGACATCCAAGCCCGCTTTTTTGTAAAGACCCGTGGCCAGCGCTTGGTAAAAACCACCGTGCTCGGCTTCGGCAAACCAATTGGTCATGTAGACAAATTTTTCCTCGGCATGGGCGGCAGTGCTCACAAGTGCGCCCCCAAGCCCAAAGCCAGCGCAAAGCGCAGCACAAACGCGCAAGGTCTTCAATGGTTTGATCATTCCAATGCTCCAAATAGTAAAAAAGAAATGCATTGATGCAAAGGCATCAATGCAATAGAGTTAGCATAAAGCAGACCACCCTAAGTCAGGGCCTAGATCGAAACATTACTCAATTTGGTGCAGGTCAATGCATCGTCTCGAAATTATCCGCCAAAACCTGACTGTATGTATCCATTTTGGTGCATTTTGCCCCAGGTGCTCTGTTCACGAGGTGCCCATTCTAATTGGTGAAGCTCGGTGATGGCCTGTGCCCAACTCGTGGAGAGCGAATCAAGGATCGCATGGCCTTGTTCGGGTGTCGCCCCAAGGGGGTCACCGATGATGCCGCTTTCACCAAAGTCGCGGGCACTCCAAGCGCAGGCAGGACGACCATCGGGGGAGAGGATTTTGGAGGGAAATTCGGGGGGATAGTTGGCAACAGCCCGCTCCATGTGCACCGTCTCAGGAGCAAGCGCCATGATGATGGCTGTCTCAGCATGTCCGGCATGCATGGCGAGTTTTTTCTCTTTCTCGGATAGGTACTGGCCGGCCACATTGGGTACTCTCCAGGTAAAGCCTGGCACCACTATGAAGTCACCATGTCTGAGGCGCAACTCGCGAGCACTCATCTCCATGACTTGGGGTTGGCCGCCGTGCCCGTTAACGATCAAGAGTTTGCGAAACCCGGCACGGTAGACCGATTCGCCCACCTCGTTCATGGTCGCCAAGAGTGTTTCACCACTCAAGGTCACGGTCCCCGGAAAGTGCAAGTGCTCCTCGGATTTCCCGTAGGTGATGGGCGAGAGCGCGAAGGCGGGCACGCTTGGGGGTAATTTGGCCAATGCGTGACCTACAACCCCTGCACAAATCAAGGTGTCAACTGCACAAGGCAGATGCGGCCCGTGTTGCTCAGTCGCCCCGGTGGGGAGCACGATGACGGTGTTTTCTCGGTCGGGCAATTGGGTTATTTCAGTCCAACTGAGGTAGGGTAAGAATCGCGCTGGGGGGGTGAAACCGTGGATCATGGGCGGACTTTGGATTGATGAATAGCTTTGGGTTTGGGTTTGGGTTTGGGTTGGGCGGATTAGGTTTTGATGTAGACCGTCGCCTCAACTTCGATCAAGATCTCGGGTGAGGGTAGCATGCCACTCACCTCGACCACAGTGGAGGTGGGCATGACGCCAGTGAAAAACAAATTTCTCACACGACTGTAGAGCGGAAAATGATCTAAATTTTTGAAATATTGCACCAGTTTGACCACGTCACTCATTTGTGCACCCGCGTCTTCTACGGTTTGTTGAATCTGCTCCAAGACAAACCAACTTTGAGCCAAGATGGGGCCGATTTTCATGTCGCTTGAAAATTCCCCTGTTTGTCCAATCAGGCGAGCCGCTTCTTGGGGAATATCAGCAAAGCCTTGAATGATCAATCCCTCTTTGGGATTGACCGCAATGATGCCAGACAGAAAAATGAAGTCTCCCACTTGGCGGTAAGCACTGTAGCGGGCCAGCGGAGACGCTTGAGGCTTGGGTGT
>DAISKH010000150.1:0-4394 GCA_036821105.1 Limnohabitans sp. | reverse complement strand
GGACTTGGAAGCGCTGGACTTGGCGGTTTGACGCTTGGGGGTTTTAAGAGGAGTGGTGGCCATGGTGGGAGTAATTTCAATCTCAGTGCTTGGGGGAGCTCAATCGAGTTGTAAACGCAGGACTCGCTTTAGGGGCATTGATGAGCATGCAGGGGCTGAACGGGAGGAGTAATCTTTGGGTTGGTCTTTGATCTCATGATGAAAGTGTTTCCAGTATCTTAATGGGTTCTCCTCAAAAGTGGAAAAAATCATTCCTCCCATTCACTCAGGCCTTCATGCCATATAGCGACCATGGTGCACGCGAACACGGCCTTGGGTGCGTGAGGGAAAGCCTATCGCGGTGGCATCTTCAAAAATCACCAGATGGGCTGGCTCGCCAGGGCTCAATGGTGAGATCGCCGCTTTGGTGTGCTTAGATGCAATCCAGTCGCTTCGCGTGATGGCCTGAGACCAAAGGTCAAAGGCCCTTGGCAGTTGTGCAAGCGGCACCCCCAGGCTCAGAGCTTCCATTGGATCGTAGCTGCCCATTGGACAAAATGGATCTTGCACATTGTCACTGGCCATCATCACGGGAATCCCCATCGCTTGTGCTTCCTTCACCAAGGTGATCCCTCTCAAGCGAGGGGTGCGATGGCTTTGCGCATCTTGTAAGGTCATGTTGGTGACGGGTAAGCTTACCAAAGTGATGTCGGCGGCTTTGACCAACTCCAAAATTGAGTTGGCTTGCTCCTCACTCTTTTGCGCCAAAGCGCAGGTGTGACCGCACACGATGCGGCCTTTGAAATTCATCTCCAACGCTTCTCTCGCAATGCTCTCCAAGCCACAAGCGCTTGGGTTCAATTCTTCGTCCACGTGCAAATCAATATCGAGTTCCAATTCGTGGGCCACTTGCATCAAGTTCTTCAGCGCCAAGAGGTTCCAGTTGGTGGTGTGAATGAAGCCGCCAAGACTCGCGCCTGGGTGGCGCTCATTGGCCTTGATCACCGCTTTCCCAAGCGCATACGCATCGTTCAGATTGGCAAAAAGGGTTAAAGGAATAAGGTTCACTCGGTCGAGTTGTAACTCACTTGACCACTCCAGTGCCAATCGGTTCAACACCTCCCAAGCCAGGGGTGTTTGATTGACTTCCCACCAGTCACAGTGACTGCGTATATGCACGACCCCGCTTTGATGCGACCACGATAACGCTGTGCTGGCCCGCTCTAAGATGTCATCAATACTCCAAGTCGCACGATCTTTCATCATCGCCTCGATCGCATTCAAGAGTCCTGGCTTGAGCTCTCCCAGTCTAGAGAGTGTCAAGGTTTTGTCCAAATGGGTGTGTGCGTCTACAAGCCCCGGGATCACCAATCGGCCTTGAACGTCCAAGATCTCCTCTTGCACTTGGAGCGGGACGTGGGCTTGTTTGTCAGTATGAGTGAGGGTCTTAGGCGAATGCACTTCTTGAGTAAGACCCTTTAATGGCAATGAGGACAATTGTGCAGAATTTTGTGCACTGGGTTTGATTTGCACCACTCGCCCGTGTGCTATTTCAATGTCCACCAAAGTCAAGGCTTGGAGGCTGGATAAACCACTGGTTTTCTTTAAAACCCAATCTGGGATTCGTGCATTTTTGATCAACCGCAGTTCAGTCGAGGTGGAGTGTGATGGCCAAGTCATGGGGTTCATCCAATGAGAAATGATGCAGTGAAGACAGTTGAAGGTTTAGAAAAAATCAACGATAAAAAGAATTGCAAAGCGCGCGGTTTATTTCCCCAATTGGCTCATGGCGTGTCTCACCCGCGCTTTAAAACGTTCGAGTTGAGGAGGTGTTGCAATGTTCATGTGGTATTGGGCGTGGTAGCTGATTTTCGCGCTCCCACCGGTCAACACCTTTAGATAACGCGTGATCACGCGCCTAGGCGGATCCCCCATATACCACGCCATCCAGCGCGGTCGGCCATAAGTGACCACAGCAGAGATGTATTTCAAATGGGTGAGGGCTGGTCGGACGTTGGCGGGGTCACTGATGTCAAAGGCGACACCGGGCATTAAGATTCGGTCAAAAAAACCTTTGAGCATGGCGGGCAGGCCAAAACACCAAGTCGGAAAACAAAACACCAAAGCCTGTGCACTCTGGAGTCTATCGATGTAGCCTTGAACTGGAATGCGGTTGCTGGGCACTTCATGGTACCCCAAGCGTTCTTCTCTAGAGAGCACGGGGTTGAAGTTCTCTGCATACAAGTCCAAGTCATCGACCTCATGCCCCGCCAGGGCAAGTCCTGCCAAAATCTCTTGGTGCAAGGCCGATTGATAGCTGCTTTCAACCGGATGACAAAAAATAACAAGGATACGCATGAGTGGGGTTCGGTGGATCTGTGCCCGTGGGCTAAGAGATAGAAAAGATGAAGTGACTTTGAAGAACTTGTCGTAAGCGAATCAAGTTTTCCAAGCCCCCACATGAGGCGTGGTGGACTCTTCGATCAAGGCTGGCCCTATGCAGTCGATCGGGTGGGGTGAGGCATTAAAGACATCACGGCAAGACAATTGAACGTCCTTTTGCTCTGTCACTTCGCCTCGAAAAATTCGCAGTCTTTCAGCATCGATGCCAAACACCACTCGACCAATGCCCGACCAAAATATGGCTCCGGCACACATCACGCAGGGCTCGCCAGAGGAGTACAAGGTGGCGTGTCGCAAGGTCTCTCGGTCGTACTTCAACCCAAGTTGGCGCACAGCGGTGGTTTCGGCATGGGCAGTGAGGTCATGTGTTTCGCTGCCGCAGTTGTAGGCCTGCGTGAGCACCTCGCCCGATTGAGCCACCACAATAGCGCCAAAGGGTCGGTTGCCACGTGCACGGGCGGTGTTGGACCATTCAATGGCTTGTCTGAGGTAGGTTGTATCCCGTTCATTCAGAGACACTTCTGGTGGTAAGTTGGGTGAGGGTGTTGTCATGGTGTGTTGATCACTTCAAGTGCGGTTGGCGTGGACTTCTTGCTCGCCGTGAGCGGTGAGCATCTCCATGAGTTTTCGGCGAATCAAGAGACCTGGCTTATCGCTGGGCATGGAAAATTCAATGCCCAAACGGCGTGTATCGATCACGGCATCAGGGTCGGTTGCTTCCAAGATGTCTTTGTCCTCCCTGGTGATCACTTCGTCAAACTCGATCAGCATGCGCTCAGGGCAATCGGCCTCGGTATCGTTCCTAAAAAGCCACTGGCACAACTGGATGTGACCGTCATCGATTGGGGTAAAGCAGTTGTAGATGATGTGACGAATGCCCGAGGGGTATTCAATATCAAGCCGCCTCGAGAACGGTAAGAAATAGGCGTTTCGCATGTGACGTGTGGTGATGGGGTCCGTCACACCACTGATCTTTTGAAAGGCAACAGGGTTTGTGGCGGGCACGACAGTCTCGGCATAAAACCCTGTATCGGTGTCTACGAGCTCGTAGCTGCTCGGCTTGGGGTTGGCCGCAACACCAAAGGTGGCGCGGTGTACGAAACTGAAATGTGAGTTATCAAACGAGTTCTCAAGGGCTCGCATGGGGGAGGTGGCCCAGGTTTCATAGAACTGATAGATGGTCCGAAAGCCAGATGCACCAAACTCAGGAATAGGCGGGATCTCGGCGATGGGCTCTCCGAGGCAAACCCAAGCATAGCCATAGCGACTCACACAGTGGTAACTCGTCGTTTTGTATTGCTCTGGAATACTTCGACCTTCTTCCCATTGGGGGATGTTCACAACCACTCCGCTGGCGTTGTAACGCCAACCGTGGTAGGCGCATTGAAGCGTTCCCTCTTTCATCCAGCCCTTGGAGAGCTTGGCTGTGCGGTGGCAGCAGCGGTCCCTGAGGGCCGCAGGTTGACCACTGCCATCAATAAAGAGGACGATATCTTCGCCCAACAGTCGAAATGGTTTGGGGCCTTCGGCTAAGAGAGACAAAGGCATCACCGCGTGCCAGAAATTTCTGAGGACGGGTTGTTGGGTGGTGAGCATGTGGTGTTCCTCCTGGTGCTCAAAGCACGTACGCAAGTTTCGTTCCTTATCCCCATTATTGCACCGCTACCAGGCCTTTTAGCCATCACCGACGGGGTCGATGATTTTCATCGGTTCGAATATTGCTTGTCCAGTTCGGTTCTTTGATTTTTTGGAGAAGCTTGGCTATTGGAAGTGCATCGAGATGTCTTGTTTTAAATCTGGGTGACCATTTTGGTGCATGTTTTGATCTGTCCATTATTTCTTTTCAGGAGTCGGTCATGAAATGGGTCATTGCATTGGTTCAACCTCACAAATTCAACGATGTGTTGTTGGCCTTGAGGGCTGCTGAATTTTTAGGTTTGACGGTGTCAGACTGTTTGGGCTTTGGCAGACAAAAGGGGCGCAAAGAGATTTACCGTGGTGCGGAGTATCTC
>DAISKH010000149.1:0-7633 GCA_036821105.1 Limnohabitans sp. | reverse complement strand
CGGAGTCACTCTCCAAACACTAAAGCAGAGTTGCTCGCCAGGATAGGTGGGGGCTGAGAACTTTACGGCCAAACGCTTCAGTCGATGAGCTTGACCTTGTACCAAATGAGAAATTAATCCGTGAGTGGTCATGCCATATAGGCCCAGTCCGTGAAAAATTGGTTGATCAAAACCTGCCAGTTTTGCAACCTCGGGATCAATATGCAAGGGATTGGGGTCTCCGCTGAGGCGAAAAATATAATGGGCTCGAGGGTCAATCTTTGAATTCCAGGTAAAGTCACAAGGTGTGACAGGGATTGAGTGACGCTCGAGTCGCGGAGGTAATGGATCATGCAACCCATCTTTGACTGAAAACCCTCCATCATCTCTAAGTACTTCAATACGTTTTGCGACGGCCAACAACTCGCCGCGATCATTCTTAAGTTCACGTTCAAGAGAAACCACCGCCCCTTTGCCTACGCCT
The DNA here is from genome assembly GCA_036821105.1 of Limnohabitans sp. GTDB lineage: Bacteria > Pseudomonadota > Gammaproteobacteria > Burkholderiales > Burkholderiaceae_C > Limnohabitans. The sequence goes on along the minus strand of DAISKH010000149.1, from coordinate 7,170 downwards.
CGATCATGCACATGAGTAACGCGGTTGATGCCAAAAACGCGACCACTTAGCGGCATAGATTGAATAAATTCAACATCTTGTTCAGCATGCAATACAGACTGCCATGACACACCAGTACGAGGGTCACGCCACCAAAATCCTGGCGTACAGATAGTCGCCACCATTGATGGAAGTACTTTTAGATTCTTTTCAAATAGATACTCTAAGTCGCCTGGTAGCATTGGTTGAGTCCCTACTCCACATCCCAACGCATATAAAATAAAGTCTCTAGGGCTACATTCATGTACCTTGACTTCAAAACTCCAATTTTTGAGAGAAATATAGTCAATCATAGCGTTGAGAGATGGCCGGTGAATGAATGTATTTAGATATTTGGATGAAAAGACAAGATCTGCTGAAATCGACTAACAGCAGGTGTATGTACATAGGGGGCCAATGAGCCACTCAATAAATCCTCCAACAACACAAGCGCTTCATTCAAGGAGTCTTCATCAACAGACTCGAGCATCAAAGCTCCATGAAAATAAATATCTGTTTTGCGTAAAAAATTAGCGGTCACATTTTTAACAATTCGCCAATCAGTCTGAATAAACTGTGAAGCTACTAAATTGAAAGAGTCTTGAACAAGAGTCAATTTTTGAACAATTAGGTCGGTCAACGACTGCTCTAACTCTTTTGGAAATGATTTAACCAATGGTACCAATGCCAGGAAAACTCCTTCGCCCTCTCCTAGGCTGGCAACTTGGGTTGCAAAAATTTTATGAACGTTTTGAAATCGGGGAATAAAGTATCGACTGCTTTCATCTGGGTGGCGCTGTAAATCAAGATAAGCTTCAGAATCAAAGACTTTGGAATCATTTACACGATACAAAGCAAAGTATTTTGGCCCAGTGCTGAGACTGATAAATCTTCGGCCACTGACATAACCGGGGATATTCAACACTCGTTCTCGCATATGCTCGGTGTTGTACCACCGATTGAACGCACGATCATCATTCTCGCCAATATCAGTCCAGATGAAAGTATAGGCATGTCCACCAAGATCCTGCCTTTTGTCCATCACTGCAATGCCCCAACCATACCGCCATCAACTTGCAAACTTGCTCCTGTGATAAAACCAGCGTCCTTGGAACAAAAATAAGCCACCGCAGAGGCCAACTCTTGAGGGCTTCCCAAACGCTTCAAAGGCAGTTGTGCAATCCGTTCAGTCATATCATATGACCCTGTGAGTGCAGGTGTACCAATAGAAGCAGGAAGTACCATGTTGACCGTAATCGCATGTTGCGCCAACTCGTTGGCCAAATGGCGCATCAGACCCGCAACACCTGCGCGAAATACGGTTGACAAGGCATGATTTTTCATGGGCTGCTTCACACTAGCTGAAGTGACCGCCACGATTCGAGCATTCTCACGACCGATCAATAAAGGAACAATGTGTTGGGTCACCATGATTGGCCCCCATAGCTGAGTTTCATGGGCCGCTTGCCATCGAGACATATCAGTCTCTTGCATAACTGTCTTCATCTTCAAGGGAGGACGACCGGTGTTCAAGATCAACAAATCCAAACCACCAAAATGTTGCTTCAAATGATTCTTGAGCACTACCAAGTCAGCTTCTTTCGTCATGTCCCCAGAAACCACACTGACTGTTGAATGATATAAGGTTTGCAACTCCTGCGATAAAGCCTTGAGCTTTTCTTCATTTCTTGAAAAAAGCACCAATCGGCATCCTTCTTTGGCCAACTGATGAGCCACGGCTGCGCCCAGGCCACCCGAGCAAGCCGTGACTAATGCCACCTTACCTTGCAAACCTAAATCCATGAAGACCTCCCGCGCAATACCTTTTGTAAAAGGAATCGACCATATCTAGTCGATGTGATGCAAAAAACAACCAACGAACGCGATCAATTACCCTCAAATACAGGTCGCTGTTTGGCCACAAAAGCGTTGTAAGCTCGTTCATAATCTTTGGTCTGCATACAAATAGCTTGAGCCTGGGCCTCAGCTTCAATTGCATCATCAATGCTCATGCTCCACTCTTGATGAATGCATTTTTTAGTCATTGCGTGGGCAAATGTAGGGCCACTGGCTATGGATACGGCTAACTCATGTGCTTGGGCCAGCAAGTGTTCAGACTCACAGAGTTTATTAAAAAACCCCCATCGCTCCGCTTCAGCACCATCCATTGATCGCCCGGTATAAAGCAACTCTGCCGCGCGACCCGCACCAATCAAGCGCGGCAAAATATTGCACGCCCCCATATCAGCACCGGCCAATCCTACCCGTACAAACAAAAAAGCCGTTTTAGAGTTCGGAGTGCCATACCGTAAATCAGAAGCCATTGCCAAAATAGCACCTGCACCAGCACATACGCCATCAATGGCCGCCACGATAATTTGTGGACATGCTCTCATCTCCTTGACCAAGTCTCCAGTCATACGAGTAAATTTCAACAATCCATCCATGTCATCATTTTTTTGCATTTCTACCAAAGGTCCAATGATTTCATGAACGTCTCCACCCGAACAAAAATTGCCCCCAGCTCCAGTTAGAACGATGGTTTTTATGAAATCGCAATAGCGCAGATTGCGAAAGGTATCACGGAGTTCAGCATAAGACTCTAGGGTTAGTGGATTCTTTCGCTCTGGTCTATTGAGCGTGATGGTAGCAACCTTACCATCAAGCTTCCAAGCGAAATGCTTCGGGTGAAAATTGGCAAAATCAACACCTGCAGGGGCAAAACGATCCGATGTTTTCATAATTGAACTCCTAATCTCATTAAAAATAATACATTCCAATTTATACAATTCATTGGGTAGTTGGGCCTCATCAACCCGCCATGGTCAAACCACCACTCACACTCATAATTTGACCTGTGACGTATGCTGCAGGTTCACTAGAAAAATAAGCCACGGCTTGGGCTATGTCCTTGGGATCAGCAAAACGACGCATAGGAATAGCCTTAAGCAATGCCTCGACGTAATTTTCAGGATTGGCTCTGAGCAATTGAGTCTCAGTGGGTCCAGGACACACACAATTAACATTAATTTTGTAGCGCGTTAACTCACGAGCGAGAGATTTGGTAAGCGCAATCACCCCACCCTTGGCAGCAGCATAAACACTCTCACCGGAGCTTCCCACTCTCCCGGCGTCTGAACTCACATTAACGACACTTCCACCCTTTTCACTTTGAACCATGGGTTCCAAAAAAGCACGAGTGACTCTAATGACACCCATCAAATTAATATCAATCAACTTATCCCATAGCTCTGGTGAATTTTTCAAAAAGGCTTGGGAAGTTGACCAACCAGCGTTGTTGACAAGTACGTTCGGAGCTAAATTTTGCGCGACAAGTTGCTCGCGAACATGGGCGATTTGTTTAGGCTCGCAAACGTTCATCTCATATGAGACTGCAAATCCATTTTGATCTTGAATTAGCTTAGCCGTTTGGGCAGCTAATTCTGCACTCATATCTGTCACGATCACTTTGGCACCTTGCTCAGCAAGAGTTACTGCGATGGACTGCCCTATGCCTGAGCCAGCACCTGTGACCAGTGCAATTCTTGCGTTGAGTTGCATGTTATTTCCTTTGTTTTGAGCGTTGTAAAAAATTTGATATTAATTGCTGCGTTTCAGGATTTTTTTGAAGAGCATAAGTCTCTTCAATCTCACATTCAAATCCCTGACGCGAAGGTGCTAAATCGAGACACTTTTTTATGCTTGAAAGCGTCATCTTGGGCACGGATACTAAAGAGTTGCAAAAATCGTGACAAAAGCTCTCGCCTTGTCCAGGAGGCACTATCTCATCAACCAATCCCAAATCATGGGCTTGTTTGGCTGAAATGATCTCACCAGTCATGATCATTCGCTTCGCTTTTTGCCCGCCAATCAAACGAGTCAAGCGTTGAGTTCCGCCTGCTCCAGGTAAGAGCCCAATTTTGCACTCTGGCAGACCTAGTTTCACGCCATCCTCAACCACTCGAAAATCACAAGCAAGTGCCAACTCTAGACCCCCACCGGTCGCAATACCAGACAAGCAAGCAAGTGTTGGGATACCCAACAATTCAATAGAGCGAAAAATATTTTGCATGGTTTGCGCCAAATGACGTAACTTATCAGGGCCGTCGCCCTCATGCATAACTCGTCCCATGTAAGAAATATCTGCCCCAGCGGAAAAAAAACGTCCTCTTGCAGCAAATATTAAAGCTCGGCATTTAGGATCTTTGGCGATTATTTCGATATCACTTTGTAAAAAATGCAAAGCAACATCATCAAACGCATTTGCCGGAGGCTTATCAAAATAGAGGGTATAGACTCCCTGAGGGTCTTTTCTTAATTCAAACATAAATAGGCCCATTGTAAGAATTTCCTACAAATGCGCCATAGTAGATTTACCAATGATGAATTCTTAAATCAGCACTAGAATTTTTAAGGGTTAAGCTAAACGTTCTCATATGAGCTTTTGAATGAATCTACAACGAATTAACCCAAAACCCTAGCCCCTTTGCAATTCCATCACTTTTGGAGTGTATTCATGAGTTTTTCGCTGACCGAGGATCAAATTGCCATTCAGGACCTCGTTCGCAAAGTTGCTCGCGAAAAAGTCGCACCCCGAGCCCACGAAATTGATCGTCTAGCCCAGTACCCACAAGACATGTTTGATCTCCTCAAGGAGATCGGGCTATTTGCCCTGCCTTTCCCAAATGAATTTGGGGGAATGTCAAGCTCATTGTGTGCTTGTTTAGCCATTGAGGAGCTTGTACGAGTATGCTACAACACAGGTTATTTACTGGCTGTGCAATGGACACCCTTTGGAGCCATTGAAGCTGGAGGAACGCAAGCTCAAAAAGATCAATACCTGCACGGCTTGGCCAATGGAAACATTCGCGGTGCAATTGCCATGACTGAGTCTCAAAGCGGCTCTGATGTCGCTGGACTTAAAACAAGTGCCAAGCAAGTAGGCGATGGATACTTACTCAACGGCTCCAAAATTTGGTGCACTGGTGCGTCCGTTGCAGATTTTATTTTAGTTGCGGCTAAGGTCAAGGATGGCAGCCCAAAGGGGAAAATTTGCCTCTTTTTTGTGGATACCAAAGCAAAGGGACTCACCATCGGAAAAAAAGAAGACAAGATCGGTGCTCGTGGCATTCCTTCTTGCCCTTTATTTTTAGACGATGTATTGGTGCCCGAAACTGCATTACTAGGAAGTGTTGAACAGGGCTTCAAAATTGTGATGCAAGCTATGAACACCGCCAGACCTCTGCATGCCGCCAGGGGAGTAGGCTTGGCTCAAGGTGCGATTGATTTGGCTTCTGATTTTTTAAGCAAACGCCAAGCTTTTGGGAAAAAAGTCAGTGAATTTCAAGGTGTAAGGTGGATGCTGGCCGATATGCAAATGCAAACCCATGCAGCCAGAGGTCTGGTCTACCACGCCGCCAGCATGGTAGACCAAGGTATCCATGGAAGCGAGCTCGCACCCTATGCAGCCATGGCCAAATGCTTTGCCACCGACACCGCAATGAAGGTTGCGACCGATGCAGTTCAGCTCTTTGGTGCAGCTGGACTTTCAGCAGACTATCCAATCAATCGCTATATGCGAGACGCCAAAGTTTTGCAAATTGTTGAGGGCACCAACCAAATTCAGCGCAACATCATTGCCGATAGCATCTTAGGCCGTGCCCCAAGATAACCTCATTTGAAAGTTAATAACATGAACCTTCCCACTGTTGGACTCGGATTTTATTTTGAAGATTTGCCGCTAGGGCGTCAATTTAAAACCATCGGACGCACAATTACTGAAACAGATATCACCAATTTTTGTAATGCTACTGGCAATACAGAGGTACTTTTTACCAATTTAGTTTTCCTAGCAGAAGAGTCAGATCTCAAGGGTCGTCCTGTTCCAGCACCACTAACTTATTGCATATCTGAGGGTTTATTGGTTCAAGCAACGATGCAACATACGGGTTTTGCTTTTTTACATATGGATCTTGATGTACACGCACCATTGATGGCAGGTGACACTATTCATGTGGAGGTGGAAGTCATTGAGTCCAGGCTTAGTAAAAGTCGTCCCAATCGTGGCCTCGTAAGGACTCGCAATAAAGTAGTTAACCAGCACGGCGTAGTAGTTATAACCTACACCCCTTTACGGATGATTAAATGTAAAGGCGATGCCAATCATGGCTGAGTCTCAGTCTACCTCCAAGCGCCCTAAGGCGAATAATGGTCCACTATCTGGGATCAAGGTACTTGACCTAAGTCAGTTCATTTTGGGGCCCGTCTCCACTCAAATTATGGGAGATATGGGAGCCGAGGTCATTAAAGTAGAAACACCCACTGGAGACATGAACCGAGACATTGGGCCACAACGTCACGCAAAAATGTCCGCACTATTTTTGGGAATGAACCGAAACAAGAGATCTGTTGTACTTGATCTTAAAAATCCAAAAGCGCTTGAAGCACTGTACACCATGGTGAAAGAATGCGATGTCTTTATTCACAGCATGCGCCGTAGTGCAACCGAACGCTTGGGTATTTCTTACAAGGACATTAGCGCTATTAACCCGCGAATCGTTTATGCAGCAGGCCAGGGTTATAGCTCCAAAGGTCCTGATTCTGAACGACCCGCTTATGACGATGTCATTCAAGGAGAGAGTGGCATAGGAGGGATCAATCATTTATTCCATGGCGAACCTCATTACTTTCCAATGGCATTTTGTGACAAGTTTTGCGGTTATGTTTTGGCCTCCTCGGTGGGGATGGCTTTATATCATCGCGAGAAAACTGGCGTAGGGCAAGAAATTGAGGTCCCCATGCTTGAGACCGTCATGTCATTTAATTTAATCGAGCACCTATGGACTGGGCAGTTTGATAGCCCTCAAGGGGATTTGGGATATCAACGGGTTTTGATGAAAGATCGCAAACCATTTGCGACCCAAGATGGTTTTGTTTGCCTCATGGCCACAAGTGATGATCAATGGCAGCGACTGTTTGGTGCATTAGGTCACCCAGAGATGGCACAAGACAGCCGATTTGCAAAATTGGTAGATCGTTCATTGCATTTTCCTGAGCTTTACGCTTTTGTTGCTGAAAAACTTAAAACAAACACCACAAGCTTTTGGCGAAAAGCCCTAGACAAAGCCGATGTGCCCAACGGTCAAGTAAGGA
>DAISKH010000148.1:0-7728 GCA_036821105.1 Limnohabitans sp. | reverse complement strand
GCTCAAAATGTACCGCCTGCAGCCCACCTGGGCACGGGCCAAGGGTTTCGCTTCTGGCTGTGAAACTTGCACGTGAAACATACACGTGAAACATTCTTCTGGAACTACTTTATAGCACCCTGGAGATGTACTCCTTTGATGCACTCCTTTGGTGTACTTCGTAACAAAACGTCCGATGAACCCATCCATTCAAAGATTTCCTTTGAACTCTGCGTAGTGATGCTCCAAGTGCGCAAGGGCTTGACAACTGAGGTGATGAGTTAAACGTTCGAGCTCCCAGAGTTGAAGGGATAAGTCTTTGATCTCTTTCACAAAGACGGCTTTACTCTCCTTGAGCCCCAACAGGGACGCCTCCCACTTGCGCACCTCTTCAAGTAGTGCAGACGAGGCAAATAGGCCCACCAATCCTTTGAAATGGTGCACTGCCTCCAAGACCTCTTTCATCGCAGCCTGCGTGAAGGGCGCATCAATCAAAAGTGGGGTTCCCCAATCATCACTCAATGCCCAAGTTCTGTTCAACCCGAATGAATCTTCCAGAGCCTTGAATACTTGGATCTCATTGACTTGGGCACACACCTCAAGCCAACGCTGCCAGGACAAGACCATTCGCTCCCCATCTGGCGCCAAAGACCCGATGAAACTCCTCAGTAAGGTAGAGGCTTGCTCAGGCGCCAGTTCAAATTGACTGAGCCTTTGGCAATCAAAAACAAGGGGTGCGTCGGTTTCAGACCAGGACATACCAATCCAATTGATGAAATAATACTTTAGTATATAACCAAGGTCGATTGCTGTTTAGGAACTGACCCAGAACCCCCGGCCAACACCTCCACACAAAGCCTCAATCGCAATCTGGGCAACCAAGCACAGGGAGTCAGAGTCAACGTTTCGAAGCGATAATGTCGCCATGAACCCATTGCTCAAAGACCTTCAACCCTACCCTTTTGAGAGACTCAGACTCCTCTTTGAGGGCGTGAAACCCAACCCAGACTTTAACGCCATCAGCTTGGGGATTGGCGAGCCCAAACACCCCACACCCGAGTGGCTCAAGGAGCAACTGCTTGCTGGCTTTGGTGCATTGGCCAGTTACCCACCAACAGCGGGGGATTTGGCATTGCGTCAGGCGTGTGCCACTTGGCTTGAAAACCGCTATCACCTCGAGCTCAACCCCAAACGGCAAATACTCCCCATCAACGGCTCACGGGAAGCACTCTTTTCTATTGCACAAACTGTGGTCAACCCACAGTTAAGCGCTCATCAAGAAAACAAGCCGATTGTGGTTTGCCCCAATCCGTTTTACCAAATCTATGAAGGCGCAGCCATCTTGGCCGGCGCTCAGCCTTATTACGTGGCTTCGCTACCTGAGAAAAATTTCGCCATGGACTGGGACAGTGTGCCTGCCGAAATTTGGGCTCGCACGCAACTGCTTTATGTCTGCTCGCCTGGGAACCCCACGGGCGCAGTTGTGCCTCTAAAAGAGTGGGCGCAACTGTTTGAGCTCTCGGACCGCTATGGCTTTGTCATCGCCTCTGATGAGTGTTACAGCGAGATCTACTTTCGCCCTGAACCGCCTTTAGGTTCTTTGGAAGCGGCGCATCAACTAGGCCGTGTGAACTTTGATAACCTCCTCGCCTTCACCAGCCTCTCCAAGCGAAGCAATATGCCAGGACTGCGCAGTGGCTTCGTGGCTGGGGACGAAAGACTCATTGAGTCATATTTACTCTACCGCACATATCACGGCTCGGCCATGAGTGGCATGGTCCAGCACGCCAGCATTGCCACCTGGCTCGATGAGGCCCACGTCGTGGATAATCGGGGCTGGTACCAAGACAAATTTGCCAAAGTTACTCCCATGCTTCAAGAAGTTTTGGAAGTGGCACTGCCAGATGCAGGTTTTTACTTGTGGGCCAAAGTACCAGGAGATGACGATGAGCGGTTTGCCCGCGAGTTGCTCTCCCAATACAATGTGACTGTTTTACCAGGATCCTATTTGGCACGATCGGTGGAGGGACACAACCCTGGCCGGGGCCGAATCCGAATGGCCCTGGTTGCCCAAACCCAAGAGTGTGTTGAAGCGGCACAGCGCATTGTGCAATTCACCAAGGGCTATCAAGCCTGAGTGCTCTGGGACTGATGGTTTTTTCGCGCGAGAAAGATATTTCTCGGTTTGTCTTTTATATTTTTCAAATTTCTCACCATGACCTCAACTCTTGAAACCACCATCAACCAAGCCTGGGAACAAAGAAGCGAGCTGAGCCCAGCAAAAGCGCCAACAGACATCTTGCAAGCCGTCGATCATGTGTTGGCTGAATTAAATGCTGGCCGACTTCGCGTGGCCACCCGCCAAGGCGTGGGTCAATGGACAACCCATGAGTGGATCAAAAAAGCTGTTTTACTGAGCTTTCGCCTCAAAGACAATGAGATGATCCATGCAGGTCAATTGGGTTTTTATGACAAAGTTCAAACCAAATTCTCCAAATTGAATGCAGAGCAAATGGCCGAGAGTGGCGTTCGGGTTGTGCCCCCAGCGGTGGCTCGCCATGGCTCCTTCATCGGTAAGGGTGCGATTTTGATGCCCAGCTACGTGAATATCGGCGCCTATGTCGACACCGGTACCATGGTGGACACCTGGGCCACGGTGGGATCATGTGCCCAAGTGGGTAAGAACGTTCACCTCTCCGGTGGCGTGGGCTTGGGCGGTGTGCTCGAGCCATTGCAAGCCAACCCCACCATCATTGAGGACAACTGTTTCATTGGGGCAAGGTCTGAGATTGTGGAGGGTGTGATCGTTGAAGAAAACTCCGTGATCTCCATGGGTGTCTACATCGGTCAGAGCACGAAAATCTACGACCGAGCCACCAAAACTGTGAGCTATGGACGCATTCCTGCCGGCTCTGTGGTGGTCTCGGGCAGTTTACCCAGCGCTGATGGCAGCCACAGTTTGTATTGTGCTGTGATTGTCAAACGTGTTGATGCACAAACCCGTGCCAAAACCAGTTTAAATGAGCTCTTGAGAGACTGACGGCTCAATACGCCGTTTATTTCGTCACGAGCATTTATCAATGATTGAGCGACTCCAGGGTCTGAACTCATCAACTCTGGCCTCACACTGACTTGAATTTGGAGTGCGCAGCAAACCTTGAGTCGCCCGCATTGACACTGCATACGGACTGCTCTGAATGTGCCTTCTTTCACCACCACCCCATCCATCGACCAGCGCATGAGCACCACACTAGAACTCACCGAACTTTTGATCTCCAAGGCCTCCATCACGCCCAAGGACGAACAATGCCAAAGCGTCATCGCCAAGCGACTTGAGGCGATTGGGTTTCATTGTGATCACCTCCCTAGCGCCCCAGATGGAGCGAAAGAGTTGGAGGTACAAAACCTCTGGGCACTCAAAGAGGCCCACTCCTCATCGGGGGCCACTCAAGGTGTTGCGCCTGTTTTGGTTTTTGCGGGTCACACCGATGTGGTGCCCACCGGCCCGATGAAGAGTTGGTCCAGCGACCCCTTTGCCCCCTCTAAGCGAGAAGGCAAGTTGTATGGTCGAGGTGCGAGTGATATGAAATCCTCACTGGCTGCCATGGTGATCGCCTGCGAGGAGTTTTACGCCAAAGTGGCCCAACCGGCGTTCTCGATTGCATTTTTACTCACCAGTGACGAAGAGGGGCCTGCCACCAATGGCACCGTGGCGGTGTGCAAATGGTTGACTGAAAAAAAGCAACGCTTGGACTGGTGCATTGTGGGTGAGCCCACCTCGGTGAGCGTGTGCGGAGATATGATCAAAAATGGTCGACGCGGTACCTTGAGTGGCAAACTCGTGATCAAAGGTGTCCAAGGCCACATCGCCTACCCTCACCTGGCCAAAAACCCCATTCACTTGGTCGCACCTGCCTTGGCTGAATTGGTGGCCATCGAATGGGACCAAGGCAATGAGTTCTTTCAACCCACCAGCTGGCAAATCAGCAACATCCACGCAGGCACTGGGGCCAGCAATGTGATTGCGGGCGAATGCGTGATCGATTTCAATTTCCGCTTTTGTACAGAGTCCACCGTCGAGAGCTTGCAGCAACGACTCCAATCGGTGCTGGATCACCATGCACTTGAATATTCGCTGCAGTGGACTTTGGGTGGATTGCCCTTCATCACGCCACCAGGCGCTTTGGTCGAAGTGGTACAAGAATCCATTGAATCGGTCATTCACCAAAGAGCGGAGCTCTCCACCACGGGTGGCACCAGTGATGGGCGCTTCATCGCCACCATTTGCCCCGAAGTGATAGAACTGGGCCCACCCAACGCAAGTATCCACAAAGTGGATGAACATATTGCGATCGCTGACATTGACCGACTCAAAGAGATTTACTTGGGCGTCTTGGAGCGCTTGAATGTGCTCGCCTTGGGACATCAATCTCCCGCATCGGCTGCTTGAGCCGTCCATGAGATTATTGGACCAAGTTGAAGCCGTTGCCAAGGCACTCGATGAGGCGGGCGTTCACACCGGTCAAGGCACGACCAACACTTGGGATGAGGCGGCGTGGTTGGTGCTGTGGGCACTGGGTTGGCCGCTGGACACGCCCCTAGACCCACCGCAAGAGAGCGACCCTGAAGACTCCAGCGCGCTGGCACTCGCAACGCTCAACTCCACCCAGCTGGAGGCCATCGAGTCGGCCAAACATCAACGCATTGCCAAACGCATCCCCATGGCCTACATCGCCCGAGAGGCTTGGCTTCAAGGCCACTCGTTTTATGTGGATGAGCGCGTGATCATTCCAAGGAGCCTCATTGCCGAAGTGCTGACCTCGGGCAGTCTCTCGCATTGGATGCCCCACCCTCCCAAGCGTATCTTGGACTTGTGCACGGGCAACGGCAGTTTGGGCATTTTGAGTGCCCTGCAGTGGCCTGAGTCCTTCGTGGTTGGTAGCGATGTGAGCGAACAAGCTTTGGAGGTTGCACGCATCAATGCACTTCGCCACGAAGCCCAGAGCCGAACGCAGTGGCTACTCAGTGATGGATTGAATGCCTTGATCACGCCTGGGCCCCATCAGACGCAAGCCCCCTTTGACCTTATCTTGTGTAACCCGCCTTATGTGCCAATCCCCAGCATGAAGGTCTTGCCCGAGGAGTTCAAAGCAGAGCCCACACTCGCTTTGGTAGGCGGTCAAGACGGCATGGATTTCATTCAAGCAGTGCTACCCAGTCTTCATCACCTAATGACGTCATCGGCACTTTTGGTGCTAGAAATTGGCCATGAGATTGAGGCGTTTGGCAAGCGCTTTCCTGGCCTGCCCTTTGTGAGTTTATCTACACAAGAGAGCGATGACCAAGTTCTCCTCTTGATGGAGAACGAGCTCAAAACCTATTTTGCCTAAACTGCCAGTCCACCCACTCTTGAGTTCCTGAGACTCTTCTCACGGTTTGCCTCACATTTATCTTAATTTCTTGCCGCCTCCCCCATCCGTTTTCCTCACTAGCACTCTCCTCACCCATTGACATGATCACATTTAGAAACATTGAACTCAGACGCGGCTCACGCACCTTGCTCTCGGGAGTCAATTTGGTGATCAACCCAGGTGAGAAAATTGGCCTAGTGGGACGAAATGGTGCGGGTAAATCAACCTTCTTTGCACTCCTCACGGGAGATTTGCAGGAAGAAAAAGGCGAGATGGAGATTCCCGAGCATTGGCGACTGGCTCAGGTTGAACAACACATGCCCGAGACCGACCTCAGCGCAAGTGAGTATGTCCTCGAGTCCGATGCGGCGCTAAAAGAGGCCTCGGCTGCACTGAGTGCGGCCGAAGCCAGCAATGACGGGATGGCCATCGCCGAGGCGCACTTGGCCTTGGCAGATGCAGGGGTTCATGATGCGCTTTCTCGCGCGCAGTCCTTGATTTTGGGCTTGGGCTTTAAGCCCCACGAACTGGACTTACCGGTTAATAGCTTCTCGGGAGGGTGGCGCATGCGTTTGCAGCTGGCCCGCGCCTTGATGTGTCCCTCTGACTTAATGCTACTCGATGAGCCCACCAATCACTTGGACTTGGACGCGTTGGTGTGGCTTGAGAGTTGGCTACAGCGCTACAACGGCACCTTGGTCATCATCAGCCACGACCGCGAGTTCTTGGATGCGGTCACCAAGGTCACCTTGCACATCGATCATGGTCAAATCACCCGTTACGGCGCCAATTACTCAGGCTTTGAGACCCTCAGAACCCAAGAGCTGATCTTGCAACAAGCCGCCTATGCCAAGCAGCAAGACCGTATCAACCATTTACAAAACTTCATTGATCGATTTAAAGCCAAGGCCAGCAAAGCCAAACAAGCACAAAGTCGAGTCAAAGCCTTAGAGCGAATGGAGAAAATGTCTCCCATGCTCAATGAGGCAGACTTCACGTTCGAGTTCAAAGAACCCTTGCAACTCCCCAACCCCATGATCGCCATTCAAGAGGGCTGTTTTGGGTACAAAAACGGCGACGAGTCCACTGTCATTTTGAGCGGTGTTGGTCGATCGGTCCTCAGTGGTCAGCGCATTGGGATCTTGGGCGCCAATGGTCAAGGTAAATCCACCTTCATCAAAACACTGTCCCAAAGTATTCCTCTTGTGAGTGGCGAGATGGTCCAAGGCAAGGGTCTCAACATCGGCTACTTTGCCCAGCAAGAGCTCGATGTGTTGCGACCTGCTCAGTCTGCCCTCGAGCACATGCAAGATCTGGCCCGCAAGGGTGTGGGCAGCTCCAAGGAGCAAGAGATCCGCAACTTTTTGGGCACCTTTCGTTTTGCCGATGCCATGGTTCACCAAGCGGTGGGCACTTTATCTGGAGGCGAGAAGGCGCGCTTGGTGTTGGCCATGATTGTCTGGCAGCGCCCCAACTTATTGCTCTTGGATGAGCCCACCAACCACCTGGACTTGATGACGCGAGAGGCTTTGGCCATGGCGCTCAATGACTTTGAGGGCACCGTGATGCTGGTGAGCCACGACCGCTCTCTGCTCAGAGCTGTGTGTGAGGAGTTTTGGCTGGTCTCCCGTTCAGGCATCGCTGACTTTAAGGGTGACTTGGACGAATACCAACGCTATTTGATCGATCAGTCCAAAGCACTCAAGGACGAGCAGTCGGGTAAAAAAACAGGTAAAAACAACCCATCCAGCCCCTCCTCTACTAACACTCAAGATGGCTCGAGCTCGAACGCTGGCAGGAGTCGACAAGACAAAAAGCTTGACAGCCAAAAACGCTCTCAACTCCAGCGCGAGCGGCAAGCCTTGCTCTCCCCTGTCAAAAAACAATTGCAAGAGACTGAGTCAAGACTGCAAGCCGTGCAACTCCAACTCCAAAACCTAGAAGCATCCTTAATGGAGGACTTGAGCCCACAAGAGCGCGCACAAAACGGTAAAACCATCAAATCATTGCAAGAAGAGGCGAGCGAATTGGAGGAAAAATGGCTTCAATTGGGCGAACGCATCGAGCAACTCTCGACTTGAACTCTGACAAGGGCTTAAAACGTACTTTACAACAATGGTGTATGGTTTCGGTATTTCCGAAATTCAATTCTGGGGCGTTGCCAGTCACACTCCCCAGCACTGAAAACCACTAAAGGGTTTGAGTTATCCCTCACCATCATGCTTCTAATCCATTGGATGGAGGGTTCACGTCTAAAATGTCCCTCCTTATGTTTGAGTTATTCATGCTTGAGTCTGAGAGCCATCATTTCAAATCCGATATCAAGGCGGTTCAAGTG
>DAISKH010000147.1:0-7786 GCA_036821105.1 Limnohabitans sp. | reverse complement strand
GTTCACAGGCCAACGCGCCACTTGGTATTCCTGGACTTGGGGGGATGCGCTTTTTGTGGTTTTGGACCCCTTTTGGAATAGCTCCACCTCAGGCTCCTCAGACCCCTGGGGCATGACACTGGGGACGTCGCAGTATCAGTGGCTCTCTGACACCTTATCCAAAAGCACCGCAAAATACAAGTTTGTTTTCTTGCACAACTTGGTCGGGGGCATCTTATCGGCCATGCGAGGGGGTGTTGAGGCAGCGCCCTATTATGAATGGGGAGGCTTGGATATCAACGGAACGAATATGTTCGCTCTGAAGCGTCCCAATATGGCCATGCCCATTCATAGCCTATTGGTAAAGAATAAAGTCACCGCCGTCTTTCACGGTCATGATCACTTGTATGCCAACCAGTCCTTGGATGGAGTGATCTACCAAGAAGTTCCCCAACCGTCAGCCATCAATTACTCCAACTATAAAAGCATCGCCAGCAGTTATAACTACGCTTCAGGGACGATTCTTGGAAGTTCAGGGCATTTGAGAGTCACGGTGACACCGAATGGGGTGAAGTCTCAATATATTCACTCTTGGTTACCGAAAGATACAAATGCTCAGCGAATCAATGCTCAAGTGGCCGATGAGTGGCAAGTGGGTGCGCCTTGAGCGGCAACTCCTAGATCTGGAGAGTAGAGGATTGAGAGTGGAGAGTGGAGAGTTGATCAAGGATCAAAGTTCAGCAACATTGATCTCAACTGATGGGGCTTACAAAGCTTTGAGCCGATTGCTTTTCCGAGCGCTATGTTTGAACTCGATGGGTTTGGTTTGAACCCAGGCAATAAATTTGGCGAATCTCTCGTCGGCGAGCAGTCGTTGAGGGCTGTGAAACTCTTGGGCGAGCTCCCTCTCCGTAAAGAGGGCGTGCACTTGCCGATGACAAATGGCATGCAAATTGGCGGTCTCGCTCCCCCCTTTGGATTTGGGGATCCAGTGGTGGGCTTGCATTTGGGATTTGGGAATCACTCTGAGGCACAGGGGGCAAACCTCAGGGGGTTTTTCAGCCGCCAAAGGTCTAGCGAGCAACTCTTTACGCTTGACCTTGCCCAACATGGTGATTGTTGACCCAGAAGTAAATGCTGGGCATCACTTCTTTAAGCGGTAGCCCGTTTGAAAAATCCACATCACAGCAGCAATGGAAACCGTCAAAAAGCCCAAGGTCATCCCCAAGCTCACCCCAAGGTTGACATCCTCAATGCTGTAAAAACTCCAGCGAAAGCCGCTGATGAGGTAGACCACAGGGTTGAGGAGTGCCACTTTTTGCCAAAAAGCAGGCAGCACCGAAATAGAGTAAAAGCTTCCACCCAAAAAGGTCAACGGTGTGATGATCAGCAACGGGACCACTTGGAGCTTTTCAAACCCATCGGCCCAAATACCGATGATGAAGCCAATGAGGCTAAAGGTGATGGAGGTGAGGACCAAGTAGGCAAGCATCCAGAGCGGGTGATCGATCCTGAGCGGCACAAAAAACGCTGCAGTGATCAAGATGATGAGGCCCAGGAAGATCGATTTGGTCGCCGCCGCCCCCACATAACTCACGGTGATCTCAAGCGGGGAGAGTGGTGCGGACAAGAGCTCATAGATCGTGCCGCTGAACTTGGGGAAATAAATTCCAAAGGAAGCGTTGGAGATGCTTTGGGTGAGGAGGGAGAGCATGATGAGCCCGGGCACAATGAAAGCCCCATAGCTGATGCCCTCCATCTCAGTGATGCGCCCACCAATGGCTGAGCCAAAGACAATGAAGTACAACGCCGTGGAGATGACCGGGGCGATGATGCTTTGCATCAAGGTGCGCCGGGTCCTGGCCAACTCAAAGTTATAAATGGCTCGAATGCCGTGGAGATTGAAATTCATGATGTGTGCTCTCCAGAGTTGACCAATCCCACGAAGATGTCTTCTAAAGAGCTTTGGGTCGTTTTCAAATCCTTGAAGGCTATTCCTTGGTCTGAGAGTCTTTGCAGTAAACCAGCGATACCCAACTGTTCTGATTGGGTGTCAAATGAGTAGACCAACTCGAGGTGGTCGGCGCTCAGTGTTAGGCCGGGCAACATCAAGGACTCGGGAATTGACATGAGGGGCTGCTGCAGTTGAAGGGTGAGCTCCTTTTTACCGAGTTTTTTCATGAGGGTGAGTTTCTCCTCCACCAGCATCAACTCGCCTTTACGGATGATCCCGATGCGGTCGGCCATCTCCTCGGCCTCCTCAATGTAGTGGGTGGTGAGGATGATGGTGGTGCCAGCGTTCTTGAGTCCCCTCACCAAATCCCACATATCCTTTCTTAAGCTCACATCCACACCCGCGGTGGGTTCATCCAAAAAGAGTATTTGGGGCTCATGCGACAACGCCTTGGCGATCATGAGCCTGCGTTTCATGCCGCCCGAGAGGGTGATGATTTTGCTGTTTCTCTTGTCCCAGAGCGACAGACTTTTAAGGATCTTCTCGATCAATTCCGGGTTGGGCGCTTTGCCGTACAACCCACGGCTAAAGGTCACCGTGTTCATCACCGTCTCGAAAGAATCGGTGGAGATCTCTTGGGGTACGAGCCCAATGAGAGAGCGCGCCTGTCTGTACTCACTCACGATATCGTGCCCATTGACCAAGACCACGCCAGAGCTAGGTGTCACAATCCCGCAGATGATGCTGATGAGAGTGGTTTTACCGGCACCGTTCTCACCCAAGAGGGCGAATATTTCTCCCTTGGCAATGGATAAATCAATCCCCTTGAGCGCTTCGAATCCGGATTGGTATTTTTTATTTAATTTGGAGATCTGGAGAATAGGTGTCATCGCTCTATTTTAAGGGTTATTGGGCATGGACAAAGTAATGACCTTGGTGCATGGTTGAGATTGACTCGTGCAGGGACTGGATCCCACTTTATTTATACAAGGTTTCATGATGATAACTAGACAGACAAGGTTGAATTTGGCGGGGTGCATCCTGGCGTTCATGGGCTTTTTAAGTGGATGCTCCAGTGTGTCAACTCTCAACCGAGTCGAAGGCGCTAAACCTGGTTTGGGGCCGGCCTACGCTGTGGACCCCTTTTGGCCCAAACCGCTACCCAATCATTGGTTACTCGGTCAGGTCGCTGGGATCGCCACCGACAAGGACCAAAACATCTGGATCATTCATCGCCCCAACACCCTCACCGATGACGAACGCGGTGCCATGCTTACCCCGCGCAGGTCGCACTGCTGTGTGGACACTCCCCCAGTCCTTCAGTTTGACCCCGCGGGTAACTTGCTGCAAGCTTGGGGTGGTCCGGGTGTGGGCTATGAGTGGCCTAAGAATGAACACGGCATTTACTCAGATCCCGAGGGCAATATTTGGCTCGGTGGCAATGACCCCAAAGATGGGATGATTCTGAAATTCACGCCCAAGGGGCAATTCCTCATGCAAATTGGCCATGCCGGCCCCAGTGAGGGTAGTTTATCCAAGACCCAACTCGGTCGTCCCGCTCATATGGAGATGGATGCCAAGGCACGTGAGCTCTATGTTGCTGACGGTTACCAAAACCGCCGCGTGATTGTCTTTGACGCTGACACCGGTGCCTTTAAGCGCCAGTGGGGTGCATACGGTAAACCCCCTCAAGATGGACAGTTCCCAAACTACAACCCTCAATCAGCCTATTTTGGTAACCCCGTTCACTGCGTGAGGATCATGCGAGACGAGACCGTGATGGTGTGTGACCGCGCCAATAACCGCATCCAAGTCTTCACCAAAGCCGGTGAATTCATTCGCCAGATGGTGTTTGAGCCCAACACGCAAGGCTCAGGCTCTGTGTGGGATATGGTCCCAAGCGAAGATTCTCTACAGACCTTCATGTTGATTGCCGACGGCACCAACAACGAATTGCGCATTGCTCGTCGAGATACCGGTGAGGTGATGGGTGTGGTTGGGCGCTCGGGGAGGCAAGCGGGCGATTTTCACTGGGTGCACAACATTGCCATCGATGCCAACGGTAACCTCTACACGACCGAGGTCGATACGGGTAAGCGGATTCAGAAATTTCTTAAAGTACGCTGATGGCACTTCGCTAACACCGGACAGGTTTTTCTAGCACTTGTCTGGTATTTATACCGGTTTTCACAATACCGCTCTCAGTGAACCTACAACTGAGCACGCGGTATCTCAGCTTAAATTTCAGTAAAGCTTGGGCCTGATCAAACGAGGTTTTTACCGGCGCACCTATAATTCTTCTACTGTGATGGCGACTGCGGTTAAGTTCGCTATTGCGTTATTGAAGAAACGCGTTAACTTTAGGTGTGTTGAGAAAGCTTCTTTCATGTTCATCAAAAATTCTTGGTACGTTGCTTGTCGACCCGATGAGATTTACGGCAAACCTTTGGGTCGACAAATTTGCGGTCAAAAGATGGTGCTCTACCGCGGTGCAGAAGGTCAACCCGTGGTCCTTGAGGACTTTTGTCCTCACCGTGGAACGCCCCTCTCTCTTGGCTTCGTCAAAGACGGAAACTTGGTGTGTGGCTATCACGGCTTGGAGATGGGGTGCGAGGGAAAAACTGTCGCCATGCCTGCGCAACGGGTATCGTCCTTTCCGCCCATTCGCAAGTTCCCGGTGATTGAGCGCTATGGATTCATTTGGGTGTGGCCCGGAGACCTTGATAAAGCAGACCCCGAATTGATGCCCAAGTTTGAGTTCTTCGATAGTCCCGAATGGGCCTACGGTGGCGGAATGTATTACGTCAAAGCGGGCTATCAGCTCATGATTGACAACTTGATGGACCTCTCACATGAGACCTATGTTCACTCGACGAGCATTGGGCAGCCCGAGATCGATGAAACACCCTCCAAGACCGTGACAGAGGGAGACAAGGTCATCACCTCACGCTTTATGGAGAACATCAAGGCCCCGCCATTTTGGCGCATGGCCATGAGGGCGAATGGCTTGAACGATGAGGAGAGTGTGGACCGTTGGCAAATTTGCCGATTCTCACCCCCAAGCCACGTGATGATTGACGTGGGTGTGGCCTTGGCCGGTAAGGGCGGGTTTGATGCGCCCGATCACGAAAAAGTGTATTGTGTGGTGGTGGACTTCATCACCCCAGAGACCGAGACGTCGCATTGGTATTTTTGGGGGATGGCTCGCAAATTTAAACCCAACGACCCCGCGCTCACCTACAGTATTCGTGAAGGTCAGGGAAAGATCTTTGGCGAGGACATGGAAATGCTAGAGCAGCAACAAGCCAATTTACTCAACTACCCGGATCGAAGACTCTTAAAGCTCGACATCGACGCTGGGGGCGTTCGCTCTCGACTGGTGATTGATCGACTCTTGGCTAAAGAAGCGCAAAACGCGGCCTGAACTCAGAGCAATCCTATCTAACCTTTGCTTGGTATCTGGGGCATGATCAAGTGGCTGGGGTGCTCCGCTCCAGTGTAGATCGTGCACTGTGCTTGTTGCAATTCTTCATCTCGGTCCTCCGGATGGTTATGAAGGAGTCTTCCCGGCGCAGTCACCACAAAATCCGCCCCTTGAAGGGTCAGCACCATGCGATAGCCTTTGGGAAACACCATGGAGGTGGGCCAAATCTCCACATCGACGGGGTAGATCTCATGGGGTATGAGCAGTTCTCGCTCATCGTGCGTATGGTAGGGACGGTAGGGTAAAGAGCGTTTGGGGTCGAGTTTTCTGTGAGACGCTCTTAGCCACCCCATGGCCATGGGCACACGCTCGTGTGCCCCCACAAAAGTGATCTCCTGACCACTGGGATCAAATACTCGAAGAACGGCAAATATGTCGACATCGGTCCTTGAGCTTGAGATCCACAGTTTCAAGACAACGGGACCGGTGAATTCAGTTTCTTGCTCAAACACAGGTGTGCTAAAGCTTGCTGAACTCTGACCTGAGAGGTATTGGGCCTGGGAGGGAGTGCTTGGAGTCGTCAACGTCAAGCTCGACTCCTGTGCATCCAAATAGTAGGGTGTCCATTGGGTCCTGGCCAGAGGCCACTCGTTTTCTTGACGAATGACGGCGGTGTCATTGACTTGTCGAATGGCCAATTGAACCTGGGGTTCGGTTGCCCAACCGTTGTCAACATTCTTTAGAAAGTGGTTGAAAAAGCGTTTTTGTATTTTTACGTAATGAGGCAAATAAAAGCTCTCAAAATGGGTGCCGATGTGCGCAAAAAGCCATTTATCTTTCGATGATGCCTGCAAAAAACCTTCAACATTGCCCCTTAAATGCATGCCCGGTCCCCCCCAATTGGCAGCAGACAAGAGGGGCACCTCAATGCGACTCAGATCGGGCGTTCTCTCACGGTGCCAAGCGTCATCAAAAGGGTGCTTTAAACGGTCATTGGGATGATCGGTGCGGTTACCCAGCAACAAGTTCTCGGCTAAAACCTCCCCTGTGGTTCTCTTGCCCGTGTCACGGTCCATGTGGGTGCTTTGACCGCTTCCGTGTTGATTGCTCAACACTTGGCGAGGCCACCATGCATAGGTAAAGCCATTACTGAAAATTCCCCCGTGGCGACCGCTGTCTCTGTAGAAATCACTGGCTCCCTCCCAGGGAACGATGGCTGAGAGGTGAGGGGGCCGTAAGGCCGCAACTTGCCACTGCTTCATCGCCAGGTAAGACACACCAATGAGGCCAACCTTACCGCTTGACCAAGGCTCTTTGGCGGCCCACTCAATGGCTTCATAGTAATCGCGCGTCTCCACAGGACCAAACGGATCGATATAACCTGGCGACATTCCCGTGCCTCTCGAGTCAATTTGAATGACCACAAAACCATCGGGCACCCAACGCTCAGGATCAATCACCTCCCAGCGCAAGTATTGACCGCTGGAGCCGTTTTGGTCGAGCTCGGGGTAGAGGATTTTGAGTGTTTTCCACTGCGGGTTGTAGCCATCTTCAAAGTGAATGTCTTTGCCATAAGCCCCCATGGCCATGAGGACTGGAAATTGACCAGGCTCATCGGGTCTAAAAACATTGCATCGAAGCACATTGCCATCGGACATGGGAATGGGGGTGTTTTTCTCGAAAATCATGGTTGTGACTTCACTCGTGGTGTTCATTGCATGGGGATGTTGGAGACTTTGACGATGCCTGAAAATTTTTCGTACTCAGACTGAAAAAACTTTCCAAACGCTTCTGGTGTACTTCCAATGGGCGGACTATCCCAAGAGAGAAGTTTGGCCTTCACCTCTGGGTTCTCAACAGCTTTGTGAATTTCTTCGGATAACTTTTGCACAATACCGCTTGGGGTTTTGGACGGAGCAAAGATGCCCATCCAGCCCCCATTGAGCTCAAACCCCGCAACGCCGCTCTCGGCAATGGTGGGCACATCGGGAAAGGAGGCAATGCGAGTGCTGCTGGTCACGGCCAAGGGACGCACTTGACCCGTGCCCACCGCAATCACGGCCGCTGTCGTGCTTAAAAAACAAGCACTGACTTCTCCTGCAATGACCGCATTGAGCGCGGGTGCGGCACCCTTATACGGAATGTGCAGCATTTGAACTCCGGCCATGGTGTTGAGCATCTCGCCCACTAAATGCAAGGTGTTGCCTGTTCCTGGAGAGCCGAAACTGATCGAGTTGTCACCCTTTTTGGCCAAGGCCAAGAACTCTTTAAAGGTTTTCGCTTGGAACTTGGGGTTGACCACCAAAGTGAGAGCCGGTGCGACAGTGATCAAACTCACCGGTGCAAAGTCCTTGAACGTGTCAAAGGGCAACTTTTTGTAAATGCTGGGGTTGATGGCTTGGGACCCCGTGTTCAAGAGAAGGGTATAG
>DAISKH010000146.1:0-7862 GCA_036821105.1 Limnohabitans sp. | reverse complement strand
CCTCGAGCCCTGGCGTCGACGCTTCATCGCCAAGGCCAATGAGGGACATTGATGACCGATTGCTTACTTAATCTTTGAGGGTAAGTGCTAAGTAGTGATTGGTTGAGGCTCTCGTTGGCCTCCTCTTCATTGACAAGGACTGAAGTCAACCTAGAATGCCAGAGCAATGAGGTCTGGGTTTACGTTAATTCGACCCGTTAAGTCGAGCCGTTCAGCCAGCCCATTAAGTCGGCCCATTAAGTCGACCCAAAGAGCCCCAGACTAGCCGAGCTGTGAGCCATAGTCCAAGGCGGCTTATTTCAAACGCTGCCTAGGCTGTTGTGGTTTGTGAAATCTTTGATGGAATCTGCGTGATGAAGATGATCAAAAAATTTGGGCTCGGCACCGCCTTGAGCCTTGGGATGCTTTTTGTCACACAAGTCTCAGCAGCCGATCAGTTGAGCGAGTGGAGACTGAACTCGCGCTTTGGCTACGCACCCTATGAAACGTCTGAGAACCCGACTCTGGATGTCAAAACCCGTGCAGTCTCACGTCTTAAAGATGCGTGGCTCGCCTCTCAGCAAGATCCATCCATTCCAGAGCCCCTCAGTATTTTGAGGACCTCACTCCCCGATGCCTTTGAGCGTTGGAAGGAGCAAAGAAATGCAAATGCTCAGCAAAAAGATGGTGACACACAGAGCCGAGAATTCACCAAAAACATGAGCCGCTCCGCCATGGCTTGGCGGGTATACCAATGCACTCACAGTGAAGCCGAGAATCCGCTTTTGGCCAAAATGACCGAGTTTTGGTTCAACCACTTGAATGTCTACACCTACAAGGGCTCGGTGCAACCCTTCATTGGCGACTATTTGATCCATGCCATCCGGCCCCATGCTTTGGGTAATTTTGAGGATCTCCTCTTGGCCAGTTTCAAGCATCCTGCCATGCTTTACTACTTGGACCAGTGGCTCAACGTGTCGGTGGACACCCCCAACTCAGCCTACCGTATCAAAGCCACCGTCAAAGGGGTCAATGAAAACTACGCGCGAGAGGTCTTGGAACTCCATACCCTGGGGGTCAATGGCGGGTACACCCAAGCGGATGTGCTGTCCCTGGCCAAAATTTTGACAGGCTGGACCGTCAGTCAAAAGGATCCGTCGGGCTCACAGTTCGTGAGCCGCTTACACGACAAGACCGATAAGACCTTGCTTGGCCAGACCTTCACGAACCAAGGCCCTGAAGAGGCGGTTGCCGCCTTGAAGCTCTTGGCGGCACAGCCCCAAACCGCTCACCGTGTGTCTTTAAGACTGGCGCAGTGGTTTGTCTCGGACCACCCATCGGACCGACTCGTGGACGCGATGGCCAAGACCTTTATAGAGAGTCACGGCAATATCCTCCAAGTCATGACCACTCTGATGGAGTCCGATGAGACCTGGGACCCCAAGAGCGAACTGCTTAAAACTCCGACGGACTTTGTCTGCTCGGCCCTCACCATGGCAGGAGGTGCCAAGGAGCTCAAGGACTACACCGCAGCCATCACGTTTTTAGCAAACTCGGGCCAGCCCATGAATGCTTGGCAGACACCGGACGGCTACAGCACCTTGGCCGACCAATGGATCTCGGCCGAGGCTTTGTCAAGAAGAGCTGATTTTGCGTTCTCTGTTGGCCCCAAGGTTCAAAACCCACGCACTGTGCTCAATTGGATGACTGAGCCCACACGAAGCATCATTGAAAAAGAAAAACCGGGCCTTCAAGCAGCGTTCTCGATGGCCAGTCCAGACTTCATGCATAAATAGCACATTGAAATAATCAACAACCTATGTTCACCTCTCGACGCAATTTCCTCCAGTGGGGCTCATCTCTGACACTCGGGGCCACGGCATGGTCTGTGGCCCATGGCTCGGCCTGGGCCTCAAACAAGTCAGCGCTCAACTCCGATGCCCGCTTGGTCGTTGTCATGCTCAGAGGTGCCTATGATGGCTTGTCGGCTTTTTACCCCTATGCTGACCCCTACTACACCCAACACCGCCCCAACATTGCGCTTGGCCGGGGTGAGGCAGAACAAGATAAGCCCTATTTGCTTGATGATCAATTCGCACTGCACCCAGCACTCTCCGCTTTGATTCCTTTTTGGGAGAGCAAACGGTTTGCATTCATCCCCTCTGTAGGTCTCTCCAAGCCCTATCGCTCACACTTCGAGGCTCAGCATTATCTGGAAATCGGCCAGGACGGCAAAAACGGCTCGGCCAATGGGTGGCTTAACCAATTGGCAAGCTTAGAGCGAAGCGCTCAACTCATCGGTGTGGGTGAGGCCAACCCGGAGATACTGAGAGGAGAACTTGCGGCTCAACTTGTTCCCCGCGGCAACGCAGCCCTTCAGACCGGCGTTTTATCCAACCCTCACTACCGAGAAGTGCTCGAGGACTTGTACGCCAACGACCACACCTTGAGTCAGTTGTTCGCGCTAGGCGAGAGCTCTCGCGTGAGCACGGCGATGGTCCTGAACCAAGCCAAGATGAATGCGGCCACAGAGCAAATGATGGCCAACAAGGATGCCGCTCCGCCGTCTGCCCTCCTCCAAGATAGCCAGTATTTGGTCACCTTGATGGAGAAAAATCCTGAATTGAAATTGGGATTCCTCTCGGCCGGTGGTTGGGACACCCACGCCAACCAAGGCAATGAAAAAGGAGCCTTGGCCAATAACTTGAAAAACCTAGGACAAGCTTTGGCGCATTTACAAAATAAGCTCAATCAACCCAATGACCTGATCGTGGTGATGAGTGAGTTTGGACGCACGGTGAAAGAAAATGCCTCTAGGGGAACCGATCACGGGTTTGGCAACGCCATGATGGTCATGGGACAAAGGGTCAACGGGGGCAAGAGACTGGGACGCTGGGAGGGACTCAGTCCAGACCAACTCAATGAGTCAAGGGATGTGCCGGTGTTTCACGACTATCGCCAAGTGATATCGACCCTACTGCAAAAGACGTTTCATTTGGACACCCCGCAACTCGCACAAGTTTTCCCGTCCTTTGATGCCGCCCAGTGCGAACGCTGTAAAGGCTTTGATCTTTCTAAACAGATGTTGATCGACTAAAGCGCATTGCCTTGAGTGTGCGGATCTTGGCTTATTAAGCGAAATAGTACAGGGTCAAGTCGATCCCTTGAGGCGAAAGGCTAAAACCTGTATCGTCCCAGTATTCAAGACTTATTCAATCTTCTCACGCTCTTGTGGTGGAGGGTTGAATCTGCCAGCCATCATACCCTCAGGCATAGAAGTCAAAACCTCAAACAATATTGACATATTCTTGCGCTTCTTACGAAGGACGACTTCATCGCCACGTTTGAAATGTTTAAATACAGATGGATATTAAGTCTGAATTATCTCGTGACTACAGTTCTTTGACATTCATCCTGACTGTTATTCCTACAACTCTAGTTTTACTATTTAGTTGAGTTTTGCATCTTCGATTTGTTGAAGCATTTCTTTATAAGCAAGCGTAGAAATCAAATAATCGACCGGTTTGTTATGGTTCAAAACCGCGATGGGAGAAAGTTTTGCAAATTCAATCACCTTGGCTGTATTGCATCTCAAATCAGCCATGCTGACTGTATTATTGGCATATAAAGTTTGTATCAAGGACATAGGGTATCTTTAAATGAACTTGCTTCAAATCGAATTTTGATTTACCCAAAAATATTGGCAATCCTTGTTTTCATGCCGGGAATATGAATTGAATTTTTAGTAATTCGCTTGCACAAAGTCCCTATTTACTTACTTTGCTTTTTTCTGAATCTACAGATAAATGAATAAATGTGATGACCGACATTCCAATATAGCCCTAAATTAATTTTTATAACTTTTTAATCATCATTTGAAAAACTCAGGCCCAGTTCAGACCGAACCGCTTTGATTTCGCTTTAAGTTACATCAATTCAATCAAATAATAATGAATGAATTAAGCAGCAATTAACTCATTTTTTAATGGAAGTTGGAATCTACCATCTACTATACCTCTCACTGTAATGTCCTCATCGATTTCCTCCCAACGCAAAGCGGATCCATTTAAACGAAGGGTCACGCCACTAAGTTGATCGTTAGAAGCTTTTGCTAAAAGCTTAAATCGATCAGCAGGAAAGCCAATTTGACGGCCATCAGTCAACTCAATGAAAATCATACGTTCAGATGACCATGCGCGAATAGCTTTATAGTCAAAATCAGTTTGTAAAATACTCATTCCATTTCTCCAAAATAAAATTTTCGTTTTCCATCAAAGTGATTTCAATTTTGCGCATATCACTTGGTTTCACATTTTCACTTTTATCAAGTCTCACAGGAGATAACCAATATTTACATTCACCGCCATAAGTTGCAATATGTATGTGAGGTGGTTCAGTGCCTTCATCTGAGTAAAAATAAAAGCGCCAACCGAACAAACGAAGTATTGTTGGCATAGTCTTCCATTTCCAGTCTATATCAAATATTAAGATAAATCAAACAGTATGTTATTAAAGACGTTTGTGTCTAAAACATAACCCAGTGTATGGTCAATAGTGAAAAAAAGTGAAGGGAAAAACGCAACTAAAGTGCAGTTTTATTCAATTCTTGGTTTTATCAAATAACTGCAAGCGATTCTCAAAATATCGCACACACTGTCCAATCTCTCGCAGAGCTAGAAATAATGTGCGTTTGCCGTGGGTAGGATGAAATTAAATAAGCCGCTTAAGTTCACAGAGGCTTTAAGTTCGATTTTGGTCTCGGGTATCAACAGAAATAAATAGGTTTTTTGAAAATCTGACGCTGAGAGTAATATGACTTTTAACGGAGCTTGAAATCATTCCTCTAAGATTCCTCTCACCGTCATATCCTCATCGATTGTCTTTCGATACAAAACTGAGGCAACCTAGCGAACCAGAATGGAAAGTATCAACCCAGTTTATCGCGCCAATGAGTTCCTTGTGCCGCTACTCTCCACCATTTAGAAAACGAGTCGCAACGTTTCTCCAAAGATCCAAAAAGTAAGGGTTGAGGCTCTAAAGTAGCCAACTGGCTCAACCAAGGCTTTAGATGCATTGTATCAATGGAGCTCACCGATTGTGCGCCTTTTAGCACCTCTTTGAGTGTCACCGTATCTGCGTACCAGAGATGGGGCGCCAACTGAGCCATGCGTTCACCGACAAAGCGCCAGCGGCGCTCACTCCAAGGAGAGCGGTTGTGAAAATCCTTCAGTAATACACCGATCACCACCGTGCCCTCGGGCAGTGCCTTGGGCAGTTCGCCCAAACTCCATGGATGCACCAACCACACGGCTTTGTTAAGAACTAGTTCTGGGTGAGGCTTTGTAAAGCCCAAGTCCTCTGGAGGCACCGACGAGAGCGTGGGCTCAATAAGGGGTGGAAAATCGTTTTTTGAAGCTAAACCCAACCTTGAGTCGGGCTTGAAGGACCGAGGGTCTTGGGCAATCTGCCCCAGCGCCTCATAGGAGCGATCGATGACGCTCTCAAAACTATGCCAAGCTTTGGGCGCATAACGGGCCACGTTGTCCGCATTAAAGAGATAAGGTTGATGGCTACCGGTCCCCGCCACCCATTGCCAACTGAGGTGGTTGCTGGCCAAGTCTCCGTCTAGCAAATGGGCATACATCCAGTCAGCTCCCACTCGCCAGTGAACCTTTCTCAGGTGCACACAGTAGCTTGCAAGCCACATGCGCGCGTGGTTGTGCAAATACCCGGTCTGATACAAGGTGCGAACTGACAAATCGATCACAGGAATGCCGCAAGAGGCTTGTCGAATATCGTCTGGCATTTCGTCGCTATAAGTTGCATCAGGCAAGGGTCCTTCGTGCAGGGACTCAAAAATCCCCTCCCCTCGGTGAGACCACACATGCGCAAAGAATTCCCTCCACCCAAGCTCCATGATGAATTTGTCTTGTGCACCGAGCTTGTGTTTAGATAACACCGCATTCAACACCTCGGGTAAGCTCACCACCCCATGGGTGATGTAGGGCGACAAACCCGTGACCGCACCTTCAAGATCATTGCGACTGCGCGCGTACTCTTGGGGGTCAATGGCCTCTAATCGCTCAATAGCGGCCTCACGAGTGGGGGGGAAATGATGGATGTAATTCAAGTCTTCAACTGGGCTCAAGGTTTATAAAAGTTGCTAGAAGTTTGTAGAATTTTGTAGAAATTTGTAGAAATCTCTAAAAATTCAAGGCACCGCCATAACCAGTCAATTCCAAATAGCCATGGCCTAAAAGCTGCTCGTCCTTCATCAGGCTCACCGCACCCTCCCAGTAAAAACCTCCAGTACTCGTTCGAGCATCGACTTCTTGTGTAAGCATCAAGGGCACCAAGCGGTAAGTTACTCCTGCGAGCTCTAGGTTCATGGGGAGGGGGTATTCGATCAAGGACTTGGTGCGCCAATGCCCACCCGGTTTGAAGCGAAGCCCATTCCAAGCATGATTGGGTTGACCGCTTCGGTCTCTTGCGTCCACATGGGCGTAGAGTGATTCAGAATGGGCATCTCGAATCTGAAACGCCATCAGCGTCCCTCCGTTCAACAAATTGATCCCCATCCAGTCCCACCCCACTGCTCCGGGCATCAGCAACTGACTAGACCACTCATGGTCCAACCAGGCCACACCCTGTAGGGACTGCACTGATTTCTCAGAACTCATGGAGTTCTTGGTTTGCTGGATTTGCTGGGTTTGTAGTTCTTGCCCCAACTGCACCTGAGCCGTCACTCTCAAAGGTGCACGGCTGTAGTAATAACTTGAATGCTGGGATTGAGGACCCTTTTGCGAAACGCCTGCGTTGCCGCGAAGGAGAGGCTTTGATTGCGCACTGGCACTGAATGTCAAGGCAAAGCCCTCCCCCGCAAACCGTCCCTGATACATTTCACTCTCTTCACTCTCGCTACCCATCTCTCTGGCTGAATGGGTGAGTCGCTCCAAAGACCAATCGTCCAATTGAATGGCGGTGTCCAATTCACTTACATTGAAGCGTGTTCCATTGAGGCGTCCCGATCGGCTGGCACTCAGGAAACGATTCTCTTTGGCCAGCGACACCGCAGCGTGGGCAAAGAGCAGTTGTTTGGGTGCGAACCGGCTGGGGTTATTGTCGGGGTGTTGGGTCCTAGAGCGGAAAAAAGTCAACTGAAAACCTATCACATCGCTGCCCTCACCCAACCATCCTGTGAGGTACCACCACTCGGTGCGAAAGTCCAAGTGTGCACCATGATCCCTTGGAAACACGAGCTTCCTGGGTTTGACGGATGGATAAAACGCGGGATCTTGAGCACTGAGCCCTTGTCTCCACGCAGTTGTGGCGGCTAACCAAAGCGCCGTGGTTTTGAAAAATGAGCGACGCGGCATCATGGGGCTTACCAATCCGCTTTCAGGCTTTGCGCCAAACGTTTGAAATCCAATCCCTGCCGAGCTGCAAAACGAGCAGTGATTGCGCCAATCATGAGCAGTAGGGTGCAAATGACTCCCCATTGGCCCACCGCAAAATGGGTGCTCATAGTCCAGTGAAACGATTGGGGATTGACCTTTTGGATCAAGATCTGACTGATGGCCAAGCCAAGAAGGCTTGCCCAGACGGCGGCAAGCGTCAACATCAACCCCACCTCCAAGGAGACCAGTGTCAAGCATTGACTCTCAGACAAGCCCAATTGCGCCAAGACGCCAAACTCCCTTCTGCGCAAAATCAATTGGCCCGTCACTCCTGAGGCCACAGAGAACATGGCCACCAAGAGCGCAACGGCTTCGAGTGCATAGGTCATAGCAAAGCTTCGGTCAAAGATGGTGAGTGAGAGTTGCCTGAGGTCTCTCGCGCTGGACCATTTGAGCTCAAGGTGGGGGAGTTTGGTTTGAATCTCG
>DAISKH010000145.1:2145-7877 GCA_036821105.1 Limnohabitans sp. | reverse complement strand
GGCCCCCCAACGTTTGAAGAGCTCAAGATCTTGGGTGTGCACACACAAGGTGGGTGCAGTGATGCACTGCATCACCGACCGTACCTCGTTGGCTTGGTAGAGATGTGCACTCACAATTTTGTGGGCCGCACTGCCCAAGATCGACCATTGCCCTTGAGAATCGGGCTGGGCCCAGTGCTCGGCTAACCAAAGCGCTTTATCCAGGGGCAGTCTTGGGTTCGTTTTCATGAGACGCTTAGCCACTTCGTGTGCGCTTGCGTACCCTCTCAAGGCCAGTGTGCCCTCATTCAGACTCTTCACCTCTTTCATCCAACGCCTAAGCCGTTCAGGGGCCATCGTGGGCTGGGTTGGGGGCATACCAAAGCCCTCCAAATTGACCAGTTTTTGAACTCTCTCACTCTGGAGTCCCGCATAGAGCGTGGCCACATTGCCCCCCATGCTGTGGCCGATCAGCTTAAAGCGGGTATGCCCATACTGGTTTTGCAGTGTGTCAAGTAAACAATCGAGGTCACACAAATAGTCAGGGAAAGTGAAATGGTCGTGATGTGTATCTTGGGTCAATCCAAACCCACGCCAGTCGGGAGCCACGACAAAAGGATCGCCTTCAAGTTGGTCCACGACAAATTGAAAGGAGGCTCCCACATCCATCCAACCGTGCAGCATCACCCAGGGCGCTTCTTGGGGCTTGGGCTCGCCCCAAGTTCGCACGTGGTATTGAAGTTGACGAACAGCCCAATAACTGCTGGTGCTATGGCGCTTGGCTTGGTAGAGGGAGGTCATGAGGTTTAAGTGTGGCAAAGAAAGGTCAGGATGGTCAATCTTAAGGGTAGAACTGATCAGTGAGTTCTTCAACTGATTGGATCATTGTGCCTTGTGCCCTTTATCTTGTTCCTTGAACCTTGAACCTTGAACCTTGAACATTGTTCGTGTTGTGTCTTCACCTCGTGATGGACTGAACGGGACGGGTTCGATTTGGTTTTATACTGGAGAACATGATCAACCTCCACCCGGCAGGCGAGTTGACCCACCCTCAAAGGTGCAAAGGTCTCGCCCTTGGGTTTTAAGTTTTAACGGATGCACATCTATTTTCATCTCCTCTTGAACCGGGCCTTGTCTAAAACCATTGATCGGATGTCTTCGTGATGGATGAGCTCAGTTGGGGTTGCAATGCGCCCACTTGGATCCTGATCCTACTCTTGTCCTACGCCTGCGGCTCCTTGTCATTTGCCGTCTTGGTCTCTCGCGTGATGGGCTTACAAGACCCCAGAACCTATGGCAGTCAAAACCCTGGTGCGACCAATGTCCTGAGGACCGGCAACAAAAAAGCGGCAGCCTTGACGCTTTTGCTTGACGCCTTCAAGGGCTGGTTACCAGTTGTGCTCTTCAAAGCCTATGGACTGGGGAGTGCGGGATGTACGCCTTCAATGGATTGGAGTGCCTGGGGACTGAGCCCTGAGATTTGGGGCTTGGGCTGGGTGGGCTTGGCCGCGTTCCTGGGGCATTTGTTCCCGGTATTTTTTCGCTTCAAAGGCGGCAAAGGCGTCGCCACCGCTTTTGGGGTGTTGCTGGGCTTTCAGACGGCGTTGGGATTGGCCACGCTCCTTTGCTGGCTCCTTGTGGCGCGGGTGTGGCGTTTCTCTTCTTTGGCTGCACTCTTGGCTGCCCTTTTCGCACCGCTTTTTTACTGGGTCATGGGATCATGGGCTTGGAGTACGCCCAGGGATGTACTCTTGAGTTGTGTGGTCATGAGTGCATTGTTGATTTTTAGGCACCAGGCCAACTTGACGAGACTCTTTCGAGGTGAGGAAACTCGAATTGGGGGGTGAGGCCCATGTGGCCATCCAAGCCCTTTGACCCAGCTGAGTGAGTGCTCAGTCCCTGAAGTTGTTAAAACTGAGCGGTAAATCGGCCATGTCTTTTTTGATCAGGGCCATGGCCGCTTGTAAGTCGTCTCGTTTGGCACCGGTGATGCGAACAGACTCGCCTTGAATGGAGGCTTGAACTTTCATTTTGCTGTCTTTGATGAGGCGTTGGATCTTTTTTGCAGCCTCGCTCTCAATGCCCTCGCGCACTTTGATGGCCACCTTCACTTTGTCTCCCCCCATTTTTTGCACGTCCCCTTTGTCAATAAAGCGAATATCGACCTCGCGTTTGGTGAGTTTGGAGCGCAAAATATCCTCAATTTGAGTCAACTGAAAATCCGCATCCCCAATCAGTGTGATGACTTTGTCCTTGAACTCGATCGCAGCACTTGTACCTTTGAAGTCAAACCGTGTCCCGATCTCTTTGGCGGTGTTTTCCACGGCGTTTTTTACTTCAACGAGATTGGCTTCACAAACAGTATCGAAAGAGGGCATGTTGTTTTAGAAAATTGGTTGCAAAAGGGCGAGGGGTGAGACAATGCGGGTCATGAAAGTCTTACACCAACAATCTCTGCAATCGTATAACACCTTTGGTATTTTGGCTAGAGCCCAAACGATGGTGCGCATCACCAAGCCCCAAGATGTGTTGGAGGTCTTGGCCGACCCGGTGTTGGCAGCAAGCCCCAAATTTGTGTTGGGCGGGGGCTCCAACCTCGTGTTAACGGGCGATGTCAGTGCGTTGGTGCTCAAAGTCGAGATCATGGGCCGAGAGTTGGTGAGTGAGGACTCGCGCTACTACATCGTTGAGGCCCAAGCGGGTGAGAGTTGGCATGACTTCGTTACTTGGACTCTAGAGCAGGGCTGGCCAGGACTTGAGAACTTGGCCCTGATTCCTGGCAGCGTGGGGGCATGTGCCGTTCAAAACATCGGCGCCTATGGAGTGGAGTTACAAGACCGTTTCCATGAACTCGATGGCATCGATTTGCAAACCGGGGAGTCCTTTACGCTGAATGCTGCACAGTGCGCTTTTGGCTACCGCGATTCAATTTTTAAACATGGGGGCGAAACCCCCTCATCGGGTCTACCGGCTTTGGGGCCTCATCCCGCCCAACCCAGCGCAGCGTTGACACGTGCGCAATTGAATCATCAACCGAGTGATCGACTGGCTGCCCAATCTTTCTCCGGCACGCTCAGCTCCAACAAGTCATTGGGTTTGTCCAACCGCACCTTGATCACACGGGTGCGCTTTAAGTTACCGAAGAAGTGGCGAGCTGAGGTGGGATACCAGGACTTGAAGAAGAAAGTTCAACAAACGGGCATTGCGTCCCCTAGCGCCCAACAAATTTACGACTGGGTGTGTGAGATTCGGCGTGAGAAGCTACCCGACCCCAACATCATCGGCAATGCAGGCAGTTTCTTCAAAAACCCCACGGTGAGTGCCGATCAGTGCCAAGATATCATTGCCCGCGAGCCTGGGGTGGTGCATTACCCGTTGCTGGATGGGCGCTATAAACTCGCGGCCGCGTGGCTCATCGATGCGTGTGGCTGGAGAGGTAAAACCATGGGTTTGGCCGGTGTGTTTGACAAGCAAGCCTTGGTGTTGGTGAACAACGGCACGCCCGAGAACCCTTGCACGGGAGGAGAGGTGATGACTCTGGCCAAAGCCATCCAGACCAGTGTTTATGAGCGTTTTGGTATCCGTTTGGAGCCTGAACCTGTGGTGTTGTAATGGCTCTGGGCTAGTGCTTGGCGGGCTCGACCCAGATACGACCCAGGCACTCTTGTTGGCTCAAACGCTTATTGAGGTGTAACATTGGGTTTTGTCCTTTTGGAGACCCACCATGAGACCCGCACCCGTGCCTTTTGTTCATTCCGTTGTCAGCGCTATTTTTGCTCTCTGCCTTGGGGCTACTGGGGTGAGTTGGGCTCAGACCTATCCGAACAAACCCATTCGTCTACAAGTGCCTTTTGCCCCAGGGGGAACGACCGACATCGTGGCCCGTGTGATTGCTGAGCCACTCTCACGTGTGTTGGGCCAATCGGTCATTGTGGACAATAAACCCGGTGGCGGCGGTGTGGTGGGGGCCAATGAAACGGCCAAAGCGGTGCCCGATGGCTATAACCTTGGGGTCGCGACTGTCTCAACCACGGCTGCAAACCCCGCCATCAACACCAAAATTCCATACAACCCGTTGACCGATTTCACCCCCATCATCAATGTGGCGGCGACCCCCAATGTGATTGCCGTCAACCCCAAATTTCCGGCCACGGACTATGCAACTTTTTTGGCTGAACTCAAGAAAAATCCTGGCAAATACTCCTACGCCTCCTCAGGTACAGGCGGCATTGGGCACTTGCAAATGGAGCTCTTTAAAAGCTTGTCCGCTACCGAGTTGACCCATATTCCTTATAAAGGGGCGGGCCCCGCATTGAACGACACGGTCGCGGGCCAAGTGCCAATGATTTTTGATAATTTGCCCTCGGCCTTGCCCTTCATCAAAGAAAACCGTCTGGTCGCCATCGTGGTGGCAGCACCCGAGCGTTTGAAAGTTCTCCCCAACATCCCAACATTCAAAGAAGTGGGTCTTGAGGCCGTCAACCGAATGGCCTATTACGGTATTTATGGCCCCAAGGGGCTTCCCAAAGAGGTGGTGGACAAGATCTATCAGGGGGTTAAAAAAGCGCTTGAAGACCCCGCTGTCAGGCGTCGTATCGAGGACACAGGCTCACTGGTGATCGGCAACACGCCAGAGCAGTTCGCAGCTCAAATCAAGGCCGAGTATGAGGTCTATAAAAAAGTGGTGGACTCACAAAAGTTAACTCTCGACTGATCCATTGGACCATGTCTTCATCCCAAGTCAGGGTCATTGAGAAAGAGCTTTGGCCACTCAAGTTCTGGGGTGTGTATGGGCCCATTAATGCGTGAGCTCCTCCATGATGGAGTCCATCAATGAGTGAGCCTTTACTGGAAGAGTTTTTGAGCGCCATGTGGCTTCAAGATGGCTTGTCTGAGCACACCTTGAGCGCTTATCGCCAAGACCTTCAAAGCTTGAGTGAGTGGCTAAGCACCCAAGCGGCTGGCCTCTCTCTCTTAAGTGCGGATGAGTCCGCTTTGAATTCCTATTTTGCGGCTCGCCATGCGCAAACAAGAGCCACCACGGCCAATCGCCGATTGAGTGTTTTACGTCGCTTTTATCGTTGGGCACAAAGAGAGGGCAAAATTGGCGAAGACCCCACGGTGCGTATGCTCTCCCCAAAGCAACCGCTGCGCGTACCCAAGGTCTTGAGCGAGGCCCAAGTTGAGGCCCTTTTGGCGGCCCCAGATGTTCAAACGCCGCTGGGTTTGAGAGACCGCACGATGCTTGAGCTCCTCTATGCTTGTGGCCTACGCGTGAGTGAATTGGTGGCGCTGAAGGTCTTTCAAGTGGGCCTTAAAGAGGGGGTGTTGAATGTGACTGGCAAAGGACAAAAAGAGCGACTGGTCCCTTTTGGTGAGGTTGCGGGGGACTGGTTGGAGCGCTATTTGCGTGAGGCCCGAGGAGAGATCTTGAAAGGGCACGCACAAGAGGCGCTTTTTGTGACTCAGCGTGGCTCGCGCGTGGGCCAAGCCATGTCTCGGGTCATGTTTTGGTCACTCATTAAACGCTATGCATTGATGGCGCAAATCAAGTCCCCCATCTCCCCACACACCTTGAGGCACGCCTTTGCCACCCATTTGCTCAATCACGGAGCGGACTTGAGGGCGGTCCAGATGCTCTTGGGGCATGCAGACATCTCCACCACCACCATCTACACCCATGTGGCCCAAGAGCGGCTTCAGTTGCTGCATGCAGCTCATCACCCTCGGGGCTGAGGGGGCTCTAGCCCATC
>DAISKH010000145.1:0-2045 GCA_036821105.1 Limnohabitans sp. | reverse complement strand
ATTAGGCTATTAGGGGCCTAATCACCTAAGCGCCCAAGCGCTCCAACTCAAGCTCAGTAAAGCCCGCTTGGCGCCTTGCCAACAAATTAAAGGGAGGCCTGAGCTTGGGGGCCAAGTACGTGATGGCCAATTGTTCGCTGTGCTCCATGGGCGAGAGTCCCCCAGCCTCGCAAAGCCAGGTGTACCAACGGTTACCCACTTGAACATGGGTGACCTCATCTCTTAGGATGATCTCCAAAATGGCCGAGGCTTGGCGGGCATGTGGAGATTGAACGGCTTGGAGCTTGGCTTGAATTTGAGGGGTCGCATCCAGGCCCCGGGCCTCCAAAATGCGGGGCACCAAAGCCATCCGTGCAACCGGATCGTGGCTGGTTTTTTGGCACATCTCCCAAAGTCCATCGTGCGCATCAAAGTCCCCGTATTGGTAGCCCATGTCTTTGAGTAAGTTTTGCAGCATCTCAAAATGTGTGGACTCCTCATAAGCCACGCGCACCCAGTCCAGATAGTATTGTTTGGGCAGGCCCGAGAATCTCCAAGTCGCATCGAGTGCCAAGTTGATGGCGTTGAATTCGATGTGGCACACCGAGTGCACCAAAGCTGCCAAGCCCTCAGGCGTGGAGGGCTTTCGGGAGGGGACCGATTTGGGAGATTTGAGAATGGGTTTTGCGGGTCGACCCACCAAGAGGTCAGACTTCAGATTCTCTTGGGTGTTGATGGGCCATTGCTCTAGAGTTGCCCAAAGCTTGGCCAACATCGCCACTTTGGCGCTGGGCTCGCTCAAGGCGAAGATGTCTTGACAATGGGCTCTGATTTCATGCATCCAATCATTGTAAGATGTGGGGCTACTTCAAGGCATTTTCAGGGTAACTTTGGTGTATCACCAAATCATGATTTTGGGAGGTGGCACATATCTCTGAGAACCTGGACTTGCCATGACAGAGACTGCTGGCCGTGCCTTGATCCCCTGTTTCTCGTCTGAGGCCCACTCTTTAGTTGTCCTCCCAATCTTTCATTGGAGGGATGCAGATCATTTTTTTGCAAGGTTTTTGTCATGACGCTTTATCGTTTAGGTTCCGACACTCCCACACTTGCCCCAGGTGCTTGGGTTGCCCCAAGCGCCCAATTGGTGGGCAAGGTTCATTTGGGCAAAGAGGCCAGCGTCTGGTTTGGTGTCATTGCCCGAGGCGACAATGAGGCGCTCACGATTGGAGATGGATCCAATGTGCAAGACGGTAGCGTCATGCACTCCGATATGGGTTTCCCCTTGAATATAGGTCCCATGGTGACCGTGGGTCACCAATGCGTGTTGCATGGTTGCACCATTGAGGAGGGCAGTTTAATTGGCATGGGCTCGACCATCTTGAATGGAGCTCACATTGGTAAGAATTGTTTGGTCGGTGCGGGCTCACTCGTGACCGAGGGCAAAGTCTTTCCCGATGGCTCCATGATCATGGGCTCTCCTGCCAAGGTTGTCAAAGCGCTCACACCCGAACAAATTGCTGGACTTCAAAAGGCGGCATTGGGCTATATTGAAAACGCAAAACGCTTTGCCCAATCCTTGGAGGCTTTACCTGGGGATGCGCCTGGTGCATCGGCAGCTTTGGGGTCCAAGCCATGAGTGAAGTCCATAAATTTCTTTTCGACGGGCTGCCCGTTCGTGGTCTCTTGGTCAAACTCACTGATTGTTGGCAAGAGGTGTTAAAACGCCGTGCGGCCAATAAGGAGACAGGGGCCTATCCTCCAGAGGTTCGGGCCCTTTTGGGGGAGATGACCGCTGCGGCCACTTTGATGCAGACCAACATCAAGTTCAATGGCGCACTGGTGTTGCAAATCTTTGGCGATGGCCCTCTCAAGTTGGCGGTAGTGGAGGTGCAAGCGGACTTGAGTTTGCGTGCCACGGCCAAGGTGATGGGCGAGCCAGTGCGTCCAACATCAAGTCCTAGTGCGGACAATCCGTCCTCGTTGGAGTACCAGTTAAGTCCCTGGGTGAATGTGAACAACCAAGGCAAGTGTGCCATCACCTTGGACCCCAAAGACCCATTCCC
>DAISKH010000144.1:0-8004 GCA_036821105.1 Limnohabitans sp. | reverse complement strand
ACGCCTCTCAAGAGGTGAGGTGGGAGGCGGGAGCCAAGGTGGCGATCTTTCGGGGGCCAACATGGCTTGGTGACCGCGGTGAACGCCATCAAAATTGCCCACTGTGAGCGCGCAGTTGCTCGCCAACTCTGGGTGATGAAAGCCTCGGTAAATTCTCATGTTCAAAGTCTTGTGTGTCAAAGGTGATGCAAACCGTCACAAAAACAATGTATATTGTCTCTGATTGGGGGCCGAGTTTGAATAAAACAATGAAATTGCTCTCAATGGTGTTTAAGAGTATCGTGGTTTTTAGCTTCGGGGTGGTTGAGTAGGCCCTTCACCAGGCTTGCCGACACATCGTGGAATGTTGATCTTCTTAGGAGGCCTTCATTGAAAGTGTTGAAACTATCGGCCCAAGGACTTCCCCAGTCTTGGATTAGCCTTGAACAAGCGGTGATTCATTACGCCTCTCAAGAGGTGAGGTGGGAGGCGGGAGCCAAGGTGGCGATCTTTCGGGGAGGTCACAATGCCATCACGG
The DNA here is from genome assembly GCA_036821105.1 of Limnohabitans sp. Taxonomy (GTDB): domain Bacteria; phylum Pseudomonadota; class Gammaproteobacteria; order Burkholderiales; family Burkholderiaceae_C; genus Limnohabitans. The sequence continues at coordinate 7,487 of DAISKH010000144.1, read as the reverse complement.
GCCAGCAATCGGTCATTGAGGTCAATAGCATCATTGGTACAAGGGGCGTGCCCAACATCAATCCCTTTGATTTGAGGCCAGGACTCACCAACAGTAAGCTCTTTGCCAGAGACCGCAATATGTGTGCTTATTGCGGGGGCTTGTTCACAGAGCTTGAGCTCACCCGCGAGCACATCATCCCGCTTGCTCAAAAGGGCCCTGACACATGGATGAACGTTGTGACCGCTTGTCGCTCATGCAATCACCGCAAAAGCTCACGCACCCCCGAGCAAGCGCGCATGCCCTTACTCTATACCCCCTATGTACCCTCCTTGTGGGAGGACTTCATACTTCGAAATAGACGTATCTTGACAGACCAAATGGAATTTTTGATGGCCCATTTGCCCAAGAACTCAAGACTGATTGCGTAATCAGTTGGAGGCAGTTGGAGAAAGTTATAGACGTTTTGCAGTGCCCAAGAGGTGTGGTGCCGCTTGAAAGTCTCAACTCTTATGGAGTGGCCCTACGCGAGTCGGCCCTTTTTTTCAACCATTCTTCAACCACCCTTGGGTAGAGCAAATGCTCTTGGGTGAGGACCCGTTGTGAAAGAGTGGACGGAGTGTCGTTTTGAAGAACCGGCACCACAGCTTGGTCAATGATAGAGCCCGCATCCAACTGAGCCGTGACCCAATGCACCGTGGCGCCGTGGAACTTGCAGCCCGCTTCTAAAGCCCGCTCGTGGGTGTTCAGCCCAGTCAGGGCGGGTAGCAAACTGGGATGAATGTTCATCATCCTCTTGTCGTAATGCTCCACCGTGCCCGCGCTTAAGATTCGCATAAAGCCAGCCAAGATCACCAATGCAGGGTTATGAGGATCCAGTGTTGCTCGAAGGTCTTTTTCAAAAGCAAGTCTTGCCTCATGGGGTGAGAGCTCAGGATAATCTTTGTGGGACAAGACCTGGGTTTTAAGGCCCATCTCCCTCGCCCAAGCCAAGCCCGCTGAATGGGCCTGGGTGCTGAGCACTAGACTCACCTGGGCTTGGTAGCGTTCTAGCCAACGCTCACGCTGGCTTTTTTGCACGATGGCTTTCATGTTGGAGCCTGAGCCTGATATCAAAATGACAAGGTTGTTCATAAAAGGGTTTGCCAGCTCGAGTGCAGGGAAAAAGTTTTACAGCATTGAGTTTAAGTCTTGGGGTTTCATCATCTCACACCCAGCAGGGTTTCTCTCAGCCTTCTTGGATCGGGGAGAAGCGGGGAATGGTTTTACCATCGATCTCGAGCGACTCCAAAAACATGGCAGCAGGTCGAACCCACAAGAGGCCAGTTTGTAAGTTTCTATAGGCCACCAGGGTTTCCAAGGTTTCACTGTGAAGGGCCATTTCGATCACCTCATAGAGGCCACCCTTGTAGTGCCGATAACGCTGGGGTGAAATAAAGAGTTCGGGTTGTGGATTGGAGGGGTTCATGGATGAGAGAATACACCCATATGCATCCACAAGTCTTAGTCCAAGCTTGCAGCGAACTCGTCTCGCAAGTCCTCACCTTTGAGCACCCCGCTGACGCGGTGATCTCCAAGTTTTTCCGCGACCAACGCAAAGCTTTGGCCATTGGTCAGCGCGAACGCTCTGCGTTGGCTCAAACCGTTTACCAAGTGCTTCGCTACAAACTTCGGTTTGACCACTTCTCACCCTCAGGTTCAGGCCCAAAGGCGAGGCGAATGGCTATTTTGGGTTTGGCCAAACACCTCTCTGAGCAACAGGTGACGGGATCACCGTCTTTGAGTGCCAAGCCGCAAACGTTCAAGAAAAAAAGCAATGGTGAGGTTGTGGGCTCCAAATCTCGATTTGTAGATCATGCACACGAGGCTAAACAAAACGCCAAACAAGCCACCAAAGATTTGGGGCCACTGGCCTTTTTGCAGTCTGGTGTTACCGAGCACGAGTGGCGTTGGCTACAAGAGTGCCTCAAAGTTGACACCAATGAATTGCTTGAGCGCCATCGCCATAACCTGCCGGAGTGGCTTGTTGAGCCTTTGAAGGGGCAAGTGGGTGAGGGCTTTTGGCCCTTGGCTGACTATTTGATGACGAACGCCCCACTGGACTTGCGTGTCAATACCCTGCTCGTGAAGCGTGAGGAGGTTCAAGCTGAACTTAAAGCCTTGGGGATCAAAGCCTTGGAGACACCTTATAGCCCTTGGGGGTTGAGGATCGCGGGCAAACCGGCCTTGTCTGACTTGGATTGTTTCAAGCTTGGGCGTCTCGAAGTTCAAGATGAGGGCTCTCAACTCTTGGCCATGATCACCGATGCTCACCGCGGTGAAATGGTGGTGGATTTTTGTGCCGGCGCTGGCGGTAAAACCTTGGCGCTGGGTGCCATGATGCGCAATACGGGACGCTTGTATGCATTTGACACATCGGCCCACCGACTCGATCAACTCAAGCCACGCTTGGCCAGGAGTCAACTCTCCAATGTTCACCCCAGTGCCATCGCCCATGAGCGGGACGAACGCATCAAACGCTTGTCGGGGAAAATTGATCGTGTGCTGGTGGATGCACCTTGCTCGGGCCTGGGAACCTTGCGCAGAAACCCAGATCTGAAATGGCGTCAATCCCCCCAAAGTGTGGCCGAATTGGTACTTAAGCAACAAGCTATTTTGAGCAGTGCGGCAAGACTTCTGAAATTGGGCGGGCGTTTAGTCTATGCAACTTGCAGTTTGCTCACGGCTGAGAATGAAGAGATTGCACAAGCTTTCGGACTGGCTCATCCAGGATTCAAGCCCCTACCAGTCGCTGAGTTGCTGAGCGCTCTTAAAATTGAATCTGCGCCCACGCTTTGCACCAGCGATGGTCTATACCTTCGGTTGTGGCCACACGTGCACCACACCGATGGCTTTTTTGCAGCCGCTTGGCAGCGCGAGTCCTGAGCAGAACCTCAACAGCACGGACAGAGGGACTCTTTTACGCCAGTACCCTTGCCAATCTTATAGTACTTGGTTTAAATGCGAATTAGACTCAGTTAGGACTATTTGGTAAGGAGATGTCTGTAGATGTCGGGTGTTGTTGTATTTCTTGTGACTTGGATTTGAACGTTTGCATCTTCGGTGTTAGAATTTTTTTGAATACGCTTGGGTAAGCGTCTCAAGGAATTATGGCAATCAATTACATCGAAACAGCAGCTTGGTCCGTGTTGGGTTATTTGAATCACGGCTTATTGAATTTGAGTCCCTGGCAATGCGTTTTTGCAGCCTTATTTTTGACTCACATCACCATCGCATCGGTCACCATCTATTTGCACCGACACCAAGCTCACCGCTCATTGGATTTGCACTGGGCACCCTCTCATTTCTTTCGTTTGTGGCTTTGGATGACCACTGGCATGCTCACCAAGGAATGGGTGGCCATACACCGTAAGCACCACGCCAAGTGTGAAACACCCGATGATCCCCATAGTCCCCAGACCCGCGGGATCCGGACAGTTTTTTGGCGAGGGGCTGAGCTCTATGCGGCGGAGAAAAGCAACCTGGAGACGATGCAACGCTATGGGCACAATACCCCCAATGATTGGGTCGAGAGGAATGTCTACACAGCCTACCCCTGGCAGGGACTGGGGCTCATGTTGATCATCGATATTGCTCTTTTTGGTGCCATTGGCTTGTCAATTTGGGCGGTGCAGATGCTTTGGATTCCCGTGACCGCTGCAGGTGTGATCAATGGCATCGGTCACTACTGGGGATACCGAAACTTTGAGTCGCCCGACGCCAGTACCAACATCTCTCCTTGGGGTATTTTGATTGGTGGCGAAGAGTTGCACAACAATCACCACACGTATCCAACATCGGCCAAGTTGTCTGTCAAATGGTATGAGTTCGATTTGGGCTACACCTATATTCGTTTGTTCAGTTTGTTGGGCCTCGCACACATCAAAAAAACGCCACCCAAGGTCGAGTTAGGTCTCGCCAAGCCCCAAGCCGATGCGGTGACATTGGAGGCGTTGATCAACCATCGCTATGAGGTGATGGCAGCCTACGCCAAAGGGCTCAAGGCCGAGTGTGCGCAAGATCTGAAAGACCTCAATCTCCATTTGGAGCGCAAGGTGAGGCAAGCGGCCAAGACTTGGATGCATCGCGATTTAGAGCGTGTTCCTGCCTCTGTTCAATCCGCCCTCTTGCAAGCCCGGATGGCCATGCCCAGAGTCGATACCATGCTTCAAATGCGAGAGGAGCTCAGACTCTTGTGGTTGAGCACCAATCGCAGTCGGGATCAATTGATTGCGGACTTGCAGGCCTGGTGTGACCGAGCAGAGAGCAGTGGTATTGCAGCTTTGAAGGAATTTTCCACCAGCCTCAAGATGGTCAGGGTTTGAGGATAAATGCTGGACTGATTCGTGGGCCCTGAGGCAAGAAAAAAGCTCCAAGACCGTTGAGGTGTTGGAGCTTTTTTTGTAAGAGTTGCTTGATTATTTAAGCTTGGTCTCTTTGTATTCCACGTGCTTGCGAGCTTTGGGATCAAATTTCATGATCGAGATTTTCTCGGGCATGGTTTTTTTGTTCTTGCTGGTCGTGTAAAAGTGACCAGTGCCTGCTGATGATTCGAGTTTGATTTTCTCGCGTCCGCCTTTAGAAGCCATGATGGTGTCCTTTCAATGGTGAATCAAGCTTGACCACGAGCACGCAAATCTGCGAGCACGACATCAATACCTTTTTTATCGATCAAGCGCAGTGCAGCACTTGAAATACGCAAGCGAACCCAACGGTTCTCACTCTCAACCCAAAATCTGCGGTACTGCAAATTGGGCATGAAGCGGCGCTTGGTTTTGTTGTTGGCGTGAGAAACATTGTTTCCCACCATAGGGCCTTTGCCCGTGACTTGACATACGCGTGCCATGTGGACACTCCTCATAAAACGGTTGGTCGAACTCTTTCGTCGGCCAACCTCACCTCGCCATTGAAAGGGGGGCGGTGTCCCCTGGAAAGCTCTCGATTATAACGTAAAAGATAGACCCAAGTCCATTGATCGCTCTACCCCTGGCGTGGATCGAGCGCTTGGTGTCCGTCTAAAGAGACGCAAACCAAGCATTGTGTGGGAAAAATCGCTTAAATTATAAATAAAAAGTATTAATTTTGCTCGAGATAACGCTGAGCGTCCAAAGCGGCCATACAACCTGTACCAGCGCTCGTGATCGCTTGGCGGTAGACGTGGTCTTGTACATCGCCTGCAGCAAACACACCTTCAACGCTGGTCATCGTGGCAAAACCTTGTAGACCGCTTCGGGTCACAATGTAGCCATCTTTCATTTGCAGCTGGTCTTTGAAAATGTCTGTATTGGGTTGGTGTCCAATGGCAATGAAGCAGCCTTGTACGGCCAAGTCTTGGTCGGGCTCGGGTGTACTGAGGGTGGAGGATAGTCTGACACCTGTGACCCCTGAAGCGTCACCCAAAACCTCGCGGAGTTGGCGGTGAACATGCAATTGAATTTTCCCATTCGCTACACGTTCCATGAGCTTGTCCACCATGATGGGCTCGGCTTTGAATTTATCGCGTCGATGAATCAAATGCACCTTGCTGGCAATGTTGGAGAGGTACAAGGCTTCTTCGACGGCAGTGTTTCCTCCCCCCACCACGCAGACCTCTTGGTCTCGGTAGAAGAAGCCATCACATGTGGCGCATCCTGAGACTCCTCGTCCCATGAATGTTTGTTCGCTCTCAAGTCCCAAGTACTTGGCCGAGGCGCCCGTGGCAATGATCAATGCATCACAGGTATAGGTGCCACTGTCGCCGGTTAAGGTGAAGGGGCGTTTGCTGAAATCGACTTGACCAATGTGGTCAAAGACAATTTGTGTTTTAAATCGCTCAGCGTGCTCTAAAAATCGTTGCATCAGGTCAGGTCCCTGAACCCCGTGAACATCGGCGGGCCAGTTATCCACTTCGGTTGTGGTCATGAGCTGGCCACCTTGAGCCATGCCCGTGATGAGGAGGGGATTCAAGTTGGCGCGGGCCGCGTACACCGCGGCTGTGTAACCCGCAGGGCCGGAGCCCAAAATCAAAACTTTTGCGTGAGTGGTGGTGTTGGACATGGTGAAGCTTTAAAAGAAACAAAGTAGAAAATACATCTATACACTCCCGTGTTCTCAGCCAATGCTCAGAGGGGGTGCAACACATTTGAATGTCGCTTGTGGACAACAATGATGGGTCAACCCATTGTGCATTCCTACATTGTAAGTTCTGCTCCCCATGATTTGCCCAATTCCCCTAAGGCCGGCATTGACGTTGTCCATTGCTTGGGTCGTTCCCCAAAATTTGAGCCTGGAGCGGGGCAAAATAGTCTCTTCTAGCTGGATGGACTTTAAAAAGTAGCGCCGAATCGGTTAAGCTTACTCCCCAAGATGACCTACTCATTGCACACTCTGAACAACGAAACAGACCCCACGCCCGCATTGCGTGGATTTAGGCGTTTTACGCAGGAAATTGCCCTCACCTTGGGCTTTGTGTTTCTGCTCTTTTGGCTCATCGCCTTGATTAGCCACGACCCACAAGATCCTGCCTGGACCACCTCAGGAGCGAGCACTCACCTCTTGAATTGGGGGGGTAAATTGGGCGCGTGGTTGAGTGATTTGAGCTATTTCTTGTTTGGCTATTCGGTGGTGTGGGCTTATAGCGCTGCTTTCATCAGTTGGCTGACTGCGCTCATTGGCAAATTGCATGGCGAAATGACAGGTAACGAAATGACCTCGTCAGAGTCAAACTCGCAGGATCAAGAAGACGAATCTGAACAGGCTTGGATTGGATCGAATTGGGCATTTTGGAGCGGACTTGCTTTACTCATGGTGTCGAGCTGTGCGTTGGAATGGTCTCGCTTGTACCGATTTGATGATTTGTTGCCAGGCCATTACGCGGGGGGAGTTTTAGGTTATGTGAGTGGCTCCAGTGGACTCAAATGGTTGGGCTTCAATGGCTCGGGTCTGATCTTTGTGGTGTTCATGATTGTCGGCCTGTCGTGGGCCTTTAGGTTTTCTTGGTTCAATGTGGCCGAACATCTGGGCGCCATGATGGACGACTGGTTACAAGCTCGGCGCGAACAACGAGAGATTAAAGAAGATCTTGCCATGGGACAGGCCGCTGTCAAGGAAAGAGAGGAGTTGGCTGAGGTCGCTCATGAGAGAGAGGTTGAGGTCGAGATCGTCACGCCACCCAAGCTCATTTATGAGCCAGAGGTTTTGGATGTGCCCAAAAGTAAACGCGTGGCCCGCGAGCGCCAAAAGCCCTTGTTTGCCGACTTGCCAGACTCCAACTTGCCGCAAGTTGATCTCCTTGACAGCACCCCCGCCCGGCTTGACAGTGTCTCGCCAGAGACGTTGGAGATGACCAGTCGATTGATTGAGAAAAAACTCAAAGATTTCGGAGTCGAGGTGAGAGTGGTTGCGGCTGCACCTGGCCCCGTGATTACTCGCTACGAAATCGAGCCTGCCACCGGAGTCAAAGGCTCCCAAGTGGTCAACCTCGCCAAAGA
>DAISKH010000143.1:0-8011 GCA_036821105.1 Limnohabitans sp. | reverse complement strand
AATTACATCTCAGCTTCATTCTAAGGGTCAAGACAGGGTTTAGATGACAGACCTCATCAGGCGCAAAAGAATTGCATTGCTTACAATGTCTAAGCTCCATCTCAACTCATATTCTTAATCTTAGTCAACTCTTTGCCAATGAGCACCTGATGAACTTGAAACAAATTATTTTTACTGCCATTCAATTTTCTGCATTTTGCCTGCTCAGCTTGAACGCCTGGGCACTCGAGTACCCCAATAAGCCCATTAAATTGATCGTGCCCGTTGCCGCTGGTGGGCCCAACGATATCTTTGCTCGAGCACTTGCCCCTAAACTCTCCGCTAGCCTTGGGCAAGCCGTCGTCATCGAGAACATCGCGGGCGCTGGTGGCAATCAAGCAACGGCCATGGTTCTTCATTCACCCGCCGATGGTCACACCTTGCTCCTTCACGGTTTGGCGTATGCTGTGAACCCTTCAATCTTTGGTGCCACATCCCCCTATGCAGTTGAGGACTATGTTGCGGTCTCCATGGTGGGCAAAGGTCCTCTCGTTTTGGTGGTCCACCCTTCTCTCGGGGTGAAGACATTGCGCGAGCTGATCACGCTTGCCAAAAATAAACCCGATGCCCTGTCCTTCGCATCAGGTGGAACAGGTACCTCACCTCACTTGGCCGCTGAGCTCTTCAAAAGCTTATCGGGCACAACCATGGTTCATATCCCGTACAAAGGAACCGCCGCCTTCATGCCCGACTTGTTGGCTGCACGCGTTCCTTTGGCATTCGTGAGCCCATTGGTGGTGAAGCCTTATCTTCAAGCGGGACAACTTGTGGCGCTAGGAGTCACCTCTGACAAACGCAGCAAAGGCTTTGAAGTGCCCACTGTTGCAGAAGCGGGGCTCTCGGGCTACGCCTTTGATGCATGGTACGCCCTACTGGTGCCCGCTAAAACTCCTGGGGAAATCGTGAACCGTCTGAACCAAGTGATTGAGACAGCGCAGTCAGAACCTGATATCCAAGACAAGTGGCACAACTTGGGAGTTGAGTTAATGCCAGGCTCCGCCAAAGAGGCCACGGCGTATGTGATGTCCGAGTCTCACAAATGGGTCAAGGTGGTCAAAGAGGCAAACATCAAACCCGAGTGAAGTGAATGAAGGGAGTGAAGGGAGTGCAGAGAGTGAAGTGACTGGCGAGAGTCCTGAAGTCCCTAGCGTCTTTAGGCTTGGGCCATTTAAAACTGATACCCCACACCCACAATGAACCAGTAACCATCGGCATGGGTGTCAACAGTGAACGATGAGCCTCCCACGGTCTTGGGCGTTTGGAGGGTGGGCATATTGATGTTGTCAATCTCAGCCAGTGCGTAGATTTGAGGCGAGAGAAAGTGCTTTACCCCCAGCCCCAAAATCCTGTAGTTGAATCTAACGCCATTGAAGGGGCTGCCATTGTTATTGGTCCCGTATTGAGAGGCCCAGGCTTGACCCAATCTCACATAACCCAAGTTGGAACCTTGAAATACTCGTCCTAGGCGCAAAGACAATCCTTCGCGGTTATCCAACCATTGGACGGAACCGGCGCTCGGGATGGGTTTGCCATTGGAATAAAGCGTGGTATTGGCTTTTTTAGAGGGCAATAGATCGAAATTGGCCGATACACCCAAAGTGTATTGCTCAGCGATCGCCTGGGTGTAGCCTGCACTGACAATCAAGGGGACCTCAGGGGTGGTATCGCGTGAAAGGGTGAGGCTGGGTGAATTTTCAAAGACGCTGGTGGTTTTCATGGGCACCACGCCTGAGCTCAGGTTGACTTCAAAACCTTCGAACGGCAATGTTTGCGCCATGAGGTGAAGCGGCAAGACGACTGCAGCGGCAGCGAGAAAGGATCGACTTTTCATCATCGGTGTAGAGCGTGCTTTAAAGCCACGCTGCCCCTAAGGTGAGTGAATACATGCGCGATCCTTTTGATTTGGATATTCTTTGGGTGTCCTCAGAATACCAAATCTTGCACATTTGAGTACTGGCGTTCTTAAAATAGCCCCATATTTCAAGATGTATCAAAACATCTTGAAATATCTCAAGTGGTTGCAACGCATTGAGCCCCCCACCCCCTTTTGGAAGGGCCGCAGAGATCAAATTAGCGCAAAATTCCCGCAAAGTAAGTGGCCAATTCCTCATAGCCCTCCAGGGGGAGCACATGGGAGACGTACTGATCGGGGCGCACCACCACCATGCAGCCACGCTTACGGTCAATGCCGCGCATGGCAAAAATGTCTCCCAAACCTTTATGGTCCACGCAAAACACCTTTTCATGGTCTTGCAGTCCGAGCTTTCCCGTTTGGGGTCTGAAGAGCGAGGGCATCTGCTCATAGGCCAATTGATCAAAGGTTTGCTGGAAGATGGCTCTCACGTCAATCACGGCATCGATATCCTCACCTGCTTTGGTGTGCTTGACAACGGGCGAGTTGGGGCGAGTCTCAAGCCAATCAGCGAGTTGGTGAATGGCAGATCCTTTTGAAGATCCATCTTGCTCGACGGCAAAGGCATAAATGCGCCAGCGTGCATCCGCCTCAGCCACCGCACCGAGTTGCATTTGTTTGGCATCCGAGAGCCGAACCACAGGTGCTGAGTGAAAACGCCGGCCCACCTCCAGCCCTTTGGCAAGGGATTGATGCTTGGTGGGGGCAAACAAATAAGAGCTGTCATACTTCACGGCCGTACCGCCCGTGAACTCCAAGTTGTCTTTGAATTGTCGAATGATGCGGGGCTCTTCTGTCCCGTCACGCTCGGCCTGTGTGGTCGGAGCGGACATCACCCGGGACCAATGGTGATCGGTCTCCACGAGTCGCTTGGCCTCTATCTGCCGCTCATGGGTGTAGCTTCTGAGGAGTTTCGCATCAGCTCGGCCCTTGAGCACGTGAGCCAACTTCCAGCCCAAGTTGAAGGTGTCTTGCATGGACACATTCATCCCCTGCCCGGCTTTGGGTGAATGGGTATGACAGGCATCGCCTGCGATAAATACTCGGGGGTCTCGATCAACACCATCAGGCACATCATCAAAGCGATCCGTGATGCTGTGTCCAATGTCATAGATTGACCACCAGACCACCTCCTTCACATCGATGGTGTAGGGCTTTAGGATGCGATTGGCCGCAGCAATCATGTCGTGTTGATTGAGTTTTCTTTGGGCAGCTTTCTCATCGGGCCTCAGTTTATCGAGCTCCACGTACATGCGGAAAATATAACCACCCTCACGCGGTAGGATCAGCACATTGCCTTCACTGGCCGAGGAGATGAGACACTTTTGACGCACATCAGGAAAATCCGTGTTGGCCAAAATGTCCATCACCCCCCACGCCTGGTGAGCCGCATCCCCGTGTAACTCACCCCCGATGGCTTTTCGCACTGCCGAGTGGGCTCCGTCACACCCAACGACATAGTTGGCACGAACGGTGCGAGTGGCCCACCAATTGACACCACTCGAATCCTTCAGTGTCACCGTGATGGGGTGATCATCGGTTGTAGGGTCGATGGTGAGATCCACCAACTCCCACCCATAGTCGGGCTCAAGCCTGGAGGGAGAGTTTTTCATGACCTCCAAAAAGAGTTCATGCAGTCTGGCTTGGTTGATCAGAATGTGAGGCATCTCGGAGCTATCGTCGGCCACATCTTGTACCCGACCAACGCGCTTGATGTGCTCGGGGTTCTTGGGGTCAGGCATCCAAAACGCGGTTTGATTGACCCAATAGGTTTCGCGCTTGATTTTCTCGGCAAATCCAAAAGCTTGGAACATCTCCATCGAGCGGGTATTGATCCCATCGGCTTTGCCTTTGATGATGTTGGCCGGCATGCGCTCGGTGATCATGGTCTCAATCTCAGGGAACTTGGACAACTGAGCGGCCAAGCAAAGGCCCGCTGGGCCTGTTCCAGAGATCAAGACATCGACCTTTTCTGGCAAAGGCTCATTGATGCCACGGTTTCTTCGGTTAGGAGCGGCCTCATGAATGTCGGGATTACCGCCACGAAAACCATTTTTGTAATACTGCATGTCTTGTCTCCAATCGGTTAAAAAAGCGCACCATTGATCACCGGACTAAATGATAACTGTACTTATTATTTCTTGTCAAGAGAGATATTAAGCAGGACAATGCATTTACAATTTGTGTATTGAAAACACTAACTTCACCCAAGGGTGTTGAAAGGGACGAAGTCATGGTTGTATTAGAGATGGGGGGTCATTTGATTCGTCGATTGCACCAACATTCCACCTCCCTTTTTGGTGAACGAACGCAAGCGGCTGGGTTTGATCTGACGCCAGTTCAATTCGCTGCCCTGGATGCCATCTACACCAACCCAGGCACCGATCAAGCCCGTGTTGCTGAGTTGATCGGTTACGACCGCGCGACCATCGGAGGCGTGATCGATCGCTTGGTCAAAAAGGGTTGGGTTCGCCGTGTCGTGAGTGAACAAGACCGAAGAGCCCGAGAACTCTCCTTGACCGCCATGGGCAACAGTGTGCGCTTGGCCATGTTGCCCGTTGTGCAAGAACTTCAACGTGAAATTCTCTCTCCATTGAGTGAGAGCGATCAAGCAAATTTGATTGAACTCATTCGTCAAATTGTCTTACCCAGTGATGCCACGCTTTAATCGTTGAGCGCCCACTGAGTACGATTGGGATGCACTGACTGGGCGCTCGGTAACACCCCCCATTAACTCAATAAAACAAGAGTAGTCCCCAGTTTATTTGTATTAATATGCGTGCTTACTATATTGATACGCACACTTATACTATCGGGCAAAAAACAGGCTCGATCTCTCAATATTCCAAGGCCGTGGATTTACCCGTGAACACTGAGTAGGCATAGATCGTGTAGGCCACAATACAGGGAAACACGATCAACACTCCGTAGAAAATCACCATCAACGCTTCTGGAGCACTTGCAGCTTGCCAAATGGTCAACTGATCAATCACCAACCAAGGAAATAAGCTATACCCTAGCCCATAAAAGGACAACAAAAATACTCCCACCGTCGCGGCAAAAGGAACCCAAGCACCATATTCATTTTGACTCTCGAGTCTTGAAGGTAGTCGATTCAGACTCCTCCAGATGATCAAAAAAAGAACCACCGTCATGGCGGGAATGGGCAACAGCATGATGATGTTGGGGAATGTGAACCATTTGTCAAAGATTCTTGGACTCACCCAGGGTGTTGCCACAGAGATCGCCAATACCCCCGCTGCAGTAAAACCAAGACTGTCCTTGGCCCATTGAACCGCGCGCAGTTGCAACTCGCCCTCTGATTTCAAAATGAGCCATCCCGCACCCAGGAGTCGGTAGGCATAGATGAGACAAATTCCGATCAATACACCAAATAAAGCATTGGGCCACGTGCTCTGAAAACCCGTGATCAACTGACCCAGCATATAGCCTTGTGCGCCCGAGGCCAGCAAAGAGCCCGCATAAAAAGCCCGGTCCCAATGCGCTTGGTGCTCGATGCGCGCTTTGACTCGAAAGTCAAAGGACACCCCTCGTAAACTCAAGCCCACCAGCATCAAGGCAACTGGCAAATAAAGAGCTCCAAGAATCACCCCGTGCGCCTTGGGAAATGCGACAAGCAACACGCCAACACCCAACACCAACCAAGTTTCATTGGCATCCCAAAAAGGACCAATCGAGGCAATCATCCGGTCTTTTTGTGCCTTGTCGTGTCCTTGGCGAAGCAAAATACCCACACCCAAATCAAATCCATCCAAGATCACATAGGCGAGCATGGCAAGGGCCATGACACCGGCAAAAACGATGGGCAACCAGCCTGAGGGCTGGGTCAAATCGAGCGTTGAATCAAGCATGCTGGGCTCCCTTGGCCGCTTTTTTAGCGAGCTGAAAAATGACCGCCACGAATGAGATGAAAAGCACAACGTAGAGCACCAAGTAGCCCACCAAGGTGAGCTCAATATTGGCCGAGGTCACTCCAGAGGCTGCATCCACAGTTCTCAGTAGCCCATAGACCAACCAAGGCTGACGACCCATCTCGGTCACATACCAGCCAGAGACCAAAGCCAACCAACCCGAAAAAGTCATGGCATAAAGCACTCGAGCGGGCCATACCGACATGGATTTTCCACTCAAGCCCAAAAACACCACACTCCAACTCACCGCCAACATCATGAGCCCAAGACCGACCATGAGCCTGAAAGCCCAAAAAACCGGAGCAACGGCGGGATGATCCTCGCCAAAGGATTTCAAGCCCTTCACCTCTCCGTCCCACGTGTGGGTGAGGTAGAGTGAGGCCAAGTGAGGAACGCTCAATTCCAGGTGATTGGTCTGGGTTTTTTCATCGGGTAAGGCGAATAAAACTGCAGGCACACTTTTTTGAGTTTCCCAAATCCCTTCCATCGCTGCCAATTTGGCAGGTTGGTGCTCAAAGGTGTTGACCCCATGGGCGTCGCCCACCACAATTTGAAGCGGTATCAAGCAAGCCGCCACGGTGATGGCGGATTTGAGGGTGGCCATGATTTCTAGAGAGCGGTCATTTTTTAACCAACGATAGGCACTCACCCCAGCGATCATGAAGGCACCCGTCAGGCCAGAGGCCAGCAGCATGTGGGTCATGCGGTAGGGAAATGAGGGGTTGAAAATCACTTGCAACCAACTCGTCACGTGTGCTTGCCCGTTGATCATCTCAAAACCCGCAGGCGTTTGCATCCAAGAGTTCAGTGCCAAGATCCAAAATGCAGAGCCAGTGGTCCCAAAAGCCACTAAAAAAGTGGCCAATGTGTGAATCCTCTCGCTTACACGCCCTCTTCCATAGAGCATGATGCCAAGCATCGTGGCTTCCAAGAAGAAGGCCGTTAACACCTCATAAGCCAACAGTGGACCCGCTACATTGCCCACAGTGTTCATGAACCCAGGCCAATTGGTGCCAAACTGAAAGCTCATAGTGATACCACTCACCACACCCAGGGCAAAGGACAGAGCAAAAATCTTGACCCAAAACTGATAGGCGTTCATCCACAGTTGCTCACCCGTGGCGATGAAACGCGTTTTAAAGAAGAGTAAGAACCACCCGAGTGCAATACTCAGAGACGGGAAAAGAATGTGAAAGGTGATATTGGCCGCAAATTGAATGCGCGCAAGATGATGGGGATCAAAATCTGGCATGAATGGCCTTTAAAAGGATTTGAGATGAACTAAAAACGGTGTACAAACCTTACTCAACCGGCTTTCACCCTCATTTCACTCTTCCACCTTAGTTCTTAAGTTGAGAAGATTGACAACCCCACGTTACAAAAATAAATGCCTCCAGTTGGTGACTTTGAAGTACGGTTAGGGCTTTAAAAAACGATATATTGTATTAGAGCAGTGTTTTTTAGAGGCCTAATCGCTTCAATATCCCGAAATACCTGGGCCTATCCAAAAGTGAGGTCCCAAATATAAAGATCTGTGGTGAAAGCTCAAATGCAAGGCTGCAAGTGAGCTCCCATCAATCCTGCAGAGCGGTCAATCTGGGGCGACAACCTCATGGGCAGTGTACCCATCTTCCGTCAAAACTTGCTGAATCTGAGCCAATTCAATGCCTTCACCACTCTCAACCAAGACTTGGCCGCTTTTCAGATCAATGCCAACTTTCTCGACTTGAGGCAGCGACCGAATGGCTCGGTCCACACGCGACACACAGTGATTACAAGTCATTCCATCAACCTTCAAATGGAGGGTTTTCATATTAATTCTCCTCATGATGTTGGGTCATTGATTAATCATCCATTCAGTCAAGACATCTTAAGTCTTTTGGCTCGATTGTTCAATCATCAGGGGGAGTGTTTTTACGCAATGACTCAAGTGAACGTTATTGCTATCATTTCTGCATTACCTGAGGTTAATGAGATCTCAGGTCCAGTAAAAACTTGGAGCCCTCATGAAAATTTGGTACCAAAGCATGACCAAAGTGTCTGCTTGGCCCGCTTATAACGCGGCCTTAAGAAATGTCTTGGCCAGCGTTGCCTCCCCCAACACCCAGATCGAAGTCCATGGAATCGA
>DAISKH010000142.1:0-8075 GCA_036821105.1 Limnohabitans sp. | reverse complement strand
GTCATTCACTATGCCAAAGGGGTTGTGAGCGTTTCTCCAACGCGCCAATTTGAAGACGGTGGTTTTGGCGACATCCTTGATCACCGCAAAGCCCCCAGCCATGTCCCCATACAAAGTACAGTAACCCGTGGCCATCTCGCTTTTGTTGCCCGTGGTGAGCACGATGGAGCCCAATTTGTTGGACAACGCCATGAGCATCGTGCCCCTTATACGCGCTTGGATATTTTCCTCGGTCGCATCCTCGCCACGGCCTTCAAAGAGAGGCTGAAGGCTCTTTTTAAAAGACTCAAACTCTTCCACGATCGAGAGCACGTCGTACCTCACCCCGACCCGCTTGGCCATCTCCTGGGCGTCTTCAAGGCTAATGGAGGCGGTGTAGGGCGAGGGCATCATCACCGCACGCACACGCTCTGGCCCCAAGGCATCCACCGCCACAGCAAGCACCAGCGCCGAGTCAATTCCCCCAGATAAACCAAGGATTGCGCCAGGGAAACCATTTTTATTCACATAGTCTCTCACCCCAAGCACCAAGGCATGCCACAAATCACTCTCGGCATCGGGACTCTCGCAAACATGTCCCTTTAGACCCAATTGAGGTGAGGAGGGATTCACATCAGTATCAACCTCAATCTCAAGCATGCACTCTTCAAAACTAGGCGCCCGAGCACAGACCAGGCCCTGTGCGTTCAGTGCAAAGGACCTCCCCTCAAAAACCACCTCATCTTGTCCGCCCACCAAATGGGCATAAATGAGGGGAAGGCCTGTTTCTTCAACCCGCTTGGCCATCGCCTGCTCACGCTCAGAGCCCTTGCCCACATGAAAGGGGGAGGCATTGAGGACCAACAACAACTGAGCACCAAGACTGGCACACCGAGCGGCAGGACCTTCAAACCAAGCGTCCTCACACAATAAGAGTCCAACTTGGAGGCCTTGCACTTGAAAGATACCGCTGTGCTGCCCCTTGGTGAAATAACGTCGCTCGTCAAAAACTTGATAATTGGGCAACTCTTGCTTGTCGTAATGCGTGACAATCGACCCCTCCAGCAGCACCGAGGCGCGGTTCACGCAAGGCGGTGCGCTCACAGAGCGGTTTTTCCCCCCTTGGCCCCAGTCAACACCCTCCAGCGCTTCGCGTGCATGGGGATGCCCAACCACCACACAAAGACCCTTCAAAGACGCGAGGTCTTGGGTGAGCTTTTGCAACGCTTGGTCACAAGCTTGTATAAAGGAGGGCCTGAGTAGCAAATCTTCTGCCGGATAGCCACACAAAGAGAGCTCAGCCGTCAGCATGAGGCTCACCCCTTGGGCATGAGCAGTACGCGCAGCAGTCAGAATTTTTTGGGCATTTCCAGCCATGTCGCCCACTACGAAATTGAGTTGAGCCACAGCGATTTTTAAAGTCATAAGTCAAAAAGGTTGAAGTTTGCCGTGAATTATGTCACCCAGGTGCACGAATCCATCCAAAGCATCGAAAAAACACAATGGAATACCTTGCTGGGCACACAATCCGAGCCCACGCCATTCATGCGCCACGAGTATTTGAATGCTCTTGAGACCAGTCTGAGTGCCACCCCAGAGACCGGTTGGAGCTCGCGCTTTGTGGCTCTTTGGGACCATGACACCCTCTTGGCAGCCTGTCCGCTCTACCTCAAAACCCACTCCTATGGGGAGTACGTGTTCGATTGGGCCTGGGCCCAGGCCTATGAGCGCCACGGCCTCTCCTACTACCCCAAGGCCTTGATCGCGGTTCCTTTTACGCCCGTACCCGGGAGCCGACTCTTGGCCCAAAGCGAAGAGTTAAGGCGCGCGCTCCTCAAGGCCGTCTTGGCTCTTTGTGAGTCTTGGCAAGTGTCATCTCTGCACATGCTCTTTGCCAGTGAAGACGACCAACGGGCCAGTCAAGATGCGGGGCTCATGGCGAGACAAACAGTTCAGTTTCATTGGCAAAACCCAAATTCTCCCGACGTCTTGAGCTTTGAAGATTTTTTGATGACCCTCACTCAAGACAAGAGAAAAAAAATTCGTCAAGAAAGAAACAAAGTGACCCAAGCGGGCGTGATCTTCAAGGCCATCGAGGGCCAAGACATGAAAGCTGAGGATTGGGACTTTTTTTACCGCTGCTACTCCCAGACCTATTACGAGCACGGCAATGCCCCTTATTTAAGCCGCGAGTTCTTCCAATCCCAGGCGAGCTTGATGCCTGAGAATTGGCTGATTTTTAAAGCACAGCAAGACGGTGAGGACATCGCTTGCAGTTTAATTGGGCTTGAGCGCGACCCGCTCACCCAAGAACCCCGGGTGGCCTATGGGCGCTATTGGGGGGCACTCAAGCGGGTGGACTGCCTGCATTTCGAGGCGTGCTACTACCAACCGTTGGCGTGGTGCATTGAGAGGAAGGTCAAGCGCTTTGAGGGGGGCGCCCAAGGCGAGCACAAAATGGCCCGCGCTTTGCTCCCCGTCTCAACTCACAGTGCGCATTGGCTTGCACACCCGAGTTTTGCGGATGCAGTGGAGAATTTTCTCGAAAGAGAGGGCGCCGGTGTCCAACACTATTTGGAGCACCTCAAGAGCCGAAATCCCATCAAAGGGAAGTCTTAAAAAAACCAGCTTCTTTATTTTTTCAAAGAAAGTTGGTAATTCTTCATCCCGTCGGCAACCTCAGTGCGGGCTGCATCTGGGCCTTCCCAACCCAACACCTTAACCCATTTACCCACTTCCAAGTCTTTGTAATGCTCAAAGAAATGGGTGATGGTTTTTAGCCGCATGGGATTCAAGTCCTCAGGCTTTTGCCACTGTGTATAAATCGACAAAATCTTATCGGTGGGGACTGCCAAAATCTTGCCGTCCATGCCCGCCTCGTCCTCCATCTTCAAAATCCCAATCGGACGACACGTCACCACCACGCCTGGAATCAGCGGGACGGGCGTGATCACCAACACATCCACAGGGTCTCCGTCCCCACTGATGGTCTTGGGGACATAGCCGTAATTGGTGGGATAGTGCATGGACGTGCTCATAAAGCGGTCCACAAAAATAGCCCCTGACTCTTTATCCACCTCGTACTTGACAGGGTCGGCGTTCATTGGGATTTCAATGATGACATTGAAGAAATTGGGTGCGTCTGGGCCAGGGTTTACGTTATCTAGTGACATGTTGATTGTTGAGGTTGATCAAAATTTGTTCAGTATTTTCCCTATTTTAAGCCTTTTCAATGAACACCCTGATTTTCATCCTGGACTTTTAACTTACATTGATTCCTGGAGTCTTGACGGGGGGACTTATGTGCCCCCCTATTTCAAACCGGTCAACCCACCGAGTCTACTTGTGCCACAAGCACAGTGGGGCGTAGGAGGAGAGACCGTAACCCCTGTCGCTGTGCTTTCAAAGGACCAGGTGGGATAGAGACACTGCACCTGGCTCAGAAAATTCGTCAACGTTTTTCAACCCTTTTTTAGGAGAATTTATGTCTGGCAATACTGCGCTGATTTTTGCGCTTGCATGTGGCCTGGTCGCCGTACTCTATGGCTTTTGGGCACGATCCTCTATCTTGGCCATGGACCCAGGCAATGCCCGCATGCAAGATATTGCTGCGGCCATTGAGCAAGGTGCTGGGGCTTACCTTACCCGACAGTACCGAACCATTGCCATGGTCGGTATCGTCTTGACGGTGCTCATTGGCGCATTTTTGGATTCAGTCACCGCAGTAGGCTTTGTCTTGGGTGCGGTGCTCTCTGGGGCGTGTGGCTTTATCGGGATGAACGTCTCCGTCAAAGCCAATGTCCGAACCGCACAGGCTGCGACCAAGGGCATCGGAGCGGCCTTGGATGTGGCCTTCAAGGGAGGAGCCATCACGGGCATGCTGGTGGTTGGCCTTGGGCTTATCGGGGTGAGCGTCTTTTTTTGGTTCTTGACCGGTAACGGTCAAGCAACACCAGACAAACCACTCGCAGAACTACTGAACCCATTGATTGGTTTTGCCTTTGGCTCCTCACTCATCTCTATTTTTGCAAGGCTTGGGGGCGGCATCTTCACCAAAGGCGCCGATGTGGGTGCTGATTTGGTGGGCAAAGTCGAGGCCGGTATTCCCGAGGATGACCCTCGCAACCCAGCCGTGATTGCAGACAACGTGGGGGACAATGTCGGAGACTGTGCAGGCATGGCGGCCGATCTCTTTGAGACCTATGCGGTCACCTTGATTGCGACCATGGTGCTGGGTGCACTGGTCGTGAGTTCAGCGCCTGGACAAGCGGCACTCTATCCCTTGGTGCTGGGAGGCGTCTCGATCTTGGCCTCGATTGTGGGGTGCTTCTTCGTCAAGGCTTCTCCGGACATGAAAAACGTCATGCCCGCTCTCTATAAAGGCTTGATTGTGGCCGGGGTTCTAAGCCTGGCCGCGTTTGCGTGGGTCACTTGGAGCATGATGCCCGATGATGCCATCAAAGCCTCAGGCTCACGGCTCGCACTCTTTGGCTCATGCGCAGTGGGGCTCTTGCTCACTGCAGCTTTGGTGTGGATCACGGAGTACTACACAGGAACCGACTATGGGCCCGTCAAACACGTGGCCCAAGCCTCAACCACGGGTCATGCCACCAACATCATCGCAGGGATAGGCATCTCCATGAAATCCACCGCTTATCCTGTGCTCTCGGTGTGCGCAGCGATCTTGGCCGCCTACGCCATGGCGGGCCTTTATGGCGTGGCCATTGCAGCAACTGCCATGCTCAGCATGGCGGGCATCATTGTGGCTTTGGACGCTTATGGACCGATCACTGACAATGCAGGTGGTATCGCCGAGATGGCCGAGTTGCCCTCCAGTGTTCGTGATGTGACGGACCCCTTGGATGCCGTGGGCAACACGACCAAAGCGGTGACCAAGGGCTACGCCATTGGATCTGCTGGCCTTGCTTCCTTGGTGCTCTTTGCCGACTACACCCATAAACTCTCGGCCAATGGGCAAGACGTCACTTTTGACCTCTCGGACCCGATGGTGATTGTGGGTCTTTTCATCGGAGGCATGATTCCTTATCTCTTTGGGGCCATGGCCATGGAAGCCGTGGGCCGATCAGCCTCAGCAGTGGTGGAGGAAGTGCGCAGACAGTTCCGTGAGATCAAAGGCATCATGGACGGCTCGGGAAAGCCAGAGTATGGGCGCGCCGTTGACATGCTCACCACGGCCGCCATCAAAGAGATGATGATCCCCTCCTTGTTGCCCGTGGTCGTGCCTATATTGGTGGGATTGCTGCTTGGGCCCAAAGCGTTGGGAGGCTTATTGATGGGCACCATTGTGACGGGCCTCTTTGTCGCCATCTCCATGTGTACGGGAGGTGGTGCTTGGGACAACGCCAAGAAATACATTGAAGACGGTCACTTTGGTGGCAAAGGAAGCGATGCGCATAAGGCAGCTGTCACAGGCGACACAGTGGGAGACCCCTACAAAGACACAGCAGGCCCTGCGGTCAACCCTTTGATCAAAATCATCAATATCGTGGCCTTGTTGTTGGTTCCACTCTTACCGATCGCGCCTCACGCTAGCCCCAGCGCAAAAGGCACAGAGATGAACCCACCAGCAGTGGTTGCAGCACCAAGTGCTGCAGCACCCCAAGATGGGACACCGCCAACTATGCCCACCCCAGCAGGCAGTGCAGCAACGGCAACGGCCAAATGAGGGTGAACTGATCCCGAGTGAGGTTTAGGACTTCTGAAGGCCTGAGCGGTTGATCCGTTTATCCGTTGGGCCTTTAGCCTTTAGTTGAAGGACGCTTCATTATTGGTTGATCGATTTTGATTAACGATTTTGATTAGCGTTCCTGCTCAGGGTTCTTGCTAAGCGAATCTGTTTAGCAATTCTGTCAATCCAACTTAACAGTCCCTTAGGGGACTGTTTTCTTTGGCGCTGAACAATGAGCCCTTAGTCAACGCACATTGGGTTCATCGTGAGATGCACTCAAAATTGCGGGGCTACTTCGGTGATTCATTTTTTTTGATGACTTTATCCCTCAGCACAGCGCATCAAACGAGAATGGTGCAAAATGTGACGTATGAATGACCGAGTGATTCCTTTGATTGATGAGCGTGCCCGCGCCAAGGCCGTGCGCGTGCCAAATTCCGCTGTCCACACAGCCCCTTTGGGGGCGCCCGTCTTGGATCAATTTTCGCGCGCGTTAAGGGACTTGCGTATTTCGGTGACTGACCGCTGCAATTTCCGTTGCAGCTACTGCATGCCCAAGGAAGTTTTCAACTCGAGCTACAGTTACTTACCGCAAAAAGCTTTGCTGAGTTTTGAGGAAATTACTCGACTAGCTCAAGTGTTTGTCTCCTTGGGTACTGAGAAAATTCGCCTCACAGGGGGTGAGCCGTTACTAAGAAAAAATCTCGAACTCCTCATCTCTCAGCTCTCAAGCATCAAAACCCCCAGCGGAGAAGCTCTGGACCTCACCCTCACCACCAATGGCTCGCTCTTGGCTAAAAAAGCAGTCGCTCTTAAATCAGCTGGACTGCAACGCATCACCGTGAGTCTGGACGCCTTGGATGATCGGGTCTTCAAGGCCATGAATGATGTGGATTTTCCAGTGGAGGATGTCCTCAACGGTATCCAAGCCGCCAAGAGCGCCGGCCTTG
Organism: Limnohabitans sp.; assembly: GCA_036821105.1. GTDB lineage: Bacteria > Pseudomonadota > Gammaproteobacteria > Burkholderiales > Burkholderiaceae_C > Limnohabitans. The sequence goes on along the minus strand of DAISKH010000142.1, from coordinate 1,457 downwards.
GTTTGGATGAGCGCGGACTTTGGAGCGGTTTGAAGATCAACATGGTCGTCAAAAAAGGCACCAACGAACATGAAATTTTGCCCATGGCACGGCGCTTTTTGCCACTGGGTTTAAGTCTACGTTTTATTGAATACATGGATGTTGGCAGCACCAACGGCTGGCGCATGCAAGAGGTGATGCCCTCCAATGATGTGTTGGCCATGCTGCGCTCGGAGTTTGATTTGGAGCCTTTACCAACCCACAAACTGGGCGAGACGGCAAAACGCTTTGGATTAAAAAATAAAAGTGGTGACTTAGACCCCCGTCTTGGGGAAGTGGGCCTCATCAGCAGTGTCACCCAAGCTTTTTGCGGGGACTGCACCCGAGCTCGACTCTCGACAGAAGGACTTCTGTATTTGTGTCTCTTCGCCTCCGAGGGGCATGACCTCAAAACGTTGCTTCACTCGGGGGTTGGTGACCAAGAGCTCTCTCAAAGTGTTGCTGCGATTTGGCAACAACGAGATGACCGCTACTCCCTGCTGAGAGCGAAAGAGCCTGCATTGAAAGACCCTTTAGAGGGTGGATCGAACAACAAAAAACGGGTGGAGATGAGCTACATTGGGGGGTGAGAGGACTTGGGGGAAAGAGTGAAATTCATTGAGCTTTTAGGTTTCACCAGGCAGACTCTTTTGTCAACTTGCACTTTTATTCCTAACCTATGAACACCCAAGCCCTTCAACAGCCACTCCCCTCGTTGCCCAATGACTGCATCACAGCAATGGTCTTATCTGGAGGGCAAGGTCTCAGAATGGGCGGTGTAGATAAAGGTCTACAAAACTTCCAAGGTATGCCTTTGGCGCTTCGTGCCTTGATTCGAGTGAGTAACTCAGTGGGGAGTGTCGCCATCAACGCCAATCGAAATTTGGCCGCCTATGAATCGTTTTGTGAGGAAGTATGGCCAGACCATGACGCCACGTTTTCAGGACCCTTGGCTGGGTTCATGGCTGGATTAAATCAGTCTCAAACGCCCTACTTATTGACCCTGCCCTGTGACTGCCCCTTTTTCCCATTGGATTTGGTGACTCGTCTCTCCACCGCACTTGTGGACAGTGGGGCAGATGTGGTGATGCCCAGAGGGCTGGAGTGGCATGGAGACCAAAGGGAGCTTCGGGCCCAACCGGTCTTTGCCTTGATGAAAGTGAAGGTCTTGGAGAGTCTTCAAAACTTCATGGCCAAGGGCGGTAGAAAAATTGATGCATGGAGCCAATCCCTACCCCACACCTGGGTGGATTTTGATCAACCCCAGGATGACCCTCACGCCTTTAGCAACATCAACACCTTGAAAGAGTTGGCCCATTGGGACGCTTTGTCTGCCCCATCCCCCTATTCCACGAGCACTTCCCAACCAACATCCTCCAACTAGACAATCGCCAACTCGATACCTTGGAATCCTTCTGGAACGACACCCTCTTGAACCC
>DAISKH010000141.1:0-8092 GCA_036821105.1 Limnohabitans sp. | reverse complement strand
GTTTATGGATGAACAAAAGCCAGATTTTTTGTTTCTAAACGCGGATTAACAGGAATCCAGGATCGTCAAATATCAATACGAATCAATAATTTAAATCCAAAAAACGAGCCTGTGTAATAAACTGTGTAATTGAGGATTTTGTATCATTCTGATACAAGTTTCGGAGTGAAGCGGTTTTTGCTCTTGAAATTATGAGAGTAAGCTTTGTTGGCCATTTTCAAACCATGAAAGGTCCAAGCCGTTACGCAACAAAATAGATTTTGCCGACATTAACCCTAGCTCTCTACCTTTATCCAGATACTTTGACAACGTACTTGCGTCTTCACTAAAAATTAAATCTATATTTTCACAATCACATTGAGATATCAATTTGTAATCGTCCTTTACCTGAACACGATCATCTCCAGCATCCCTATTCATCTGACGTATCATAATTCCGCATCGCATTGCATGGTCAACGTTAAAAGGTAAAACGATAAAGTTTCTTAAAGGTAGATCATTAATTGCCTGTTTAACCTGAAATTCAGAAATGACAATCGTCGATAAATACATCGGAACCTTTCGGAGTATGCATTCCTTGTAATAATCAATTGCAACTTGATGATTAGGGCGATTTGGATCGCTAAAGGTAATCAAAAAACTTGTGTCTAGGAGCACACTATTCAATGTAAGCCTCCTCGAATGTCTTCAACCCAAGCTGTTGGATTTGAAATATCACTCCAAGCTATTTCACCTCTTCTTGTAAGCTTTATTAAATCATCTTCTTTAAAGCTAGGCGAGTAATCTAAAAAATCCAGTAAAGTTGCATTTCTTATTTCACGAGTAGAGACATTGTATTCAGCATTTATTCTTAGCATTGCTGGTTTATAAAGTCGATTTATTGAGTCATTGCGAAGTGCATCTCGATCTGCTTTTACTGTAAGCGTTTTACCGTCGGAGTATTTGATATGTATATTTGGATTTTTTGCCCCTCCCAAATCTTGTATTTCACCCCTGATGTATCTCTCTACTCTTACCCATTGATCTGCATCGTCTGAATGGAAATCAGTGTCAGAGTTTATTTGAATTGATTTATCCAAATATTTTGAATGAATATGATATGAAATACCCGGAAAATTTCTTGTTTGTTTTTGCCATTCCTCAATAATTTCTTTACGCTTTGGATCGATGCTATCAAGCAGTTCCGTTGTTGAAAGTCTTCTTAAGTCGTTAAAGAAGTTAGGCGCATTATCTATAGGTGAGGTTACAAGCTGGAGAGAACCTTTCTTAATGGCTACATCGATGAGTTTTGGATCAATTTCCTTGCCATCTCCCCTTAAAAAAATAGTTATATCTGTAGTGAATCTGGCTAAATCTGTTAGACGCACTTTGTCCGGGTTTGCTTCAAACCCAGATGTATTATCAACAAAAGAAAAAATTAATTTATTTGATTCCATTTGTTTAATTTTAAGTTTTCTATATCTATATTGCTATTTTTTTTCAGAAATTGAAACCTATTTCCCCCTTTTTTGGCTAAATCCTCTCAATTTCTTTGTTTTTTTCAATACAAAAGGTCATCATGAGTTGCTGTTTGATCTATGTTTTTGTATCAAAGAGCACTTTTAAGATATTTGAATTTTCGCAAAAATTAAAATCAATCGTTGGCAAGCGCGTGAATTAAAACAGTTTTTGGAATTCTTCAGCCCTTAGATTGGCTAGTTGTAAGACACCATTCACCGTTCCAACCCTCACTTCTTTTTGATTAGGCATAAAGCAACTCTGCACGCCGTGTTTCATTCCGATGTGACTATCACATCGGCTTGATGTGGTAATTCCAAGTGTTTAAAACGCATTAACAATACCCGCAACTGCTAGCCCTAGAAATTTAGGCAAGTTCAACTTCAAAAGTTGTAACAATTGGGTGTGGGCGAATGGTTAAAGGAAACTCTTCAAGGTATAACCTTGTCGCCTCTTTTAAGTTTGAAATGGACTCTTGGTATGTTTCACCTTGAGTTGTGGTTCCTGTTTCGGGGTTTAGAGCAATATAACCACCTTCCTCAGCCTCAGTAATTATGGCGGTCAGTAAAATGAATATCTCCCTGTTTCAGTCAATACCTTATGAGAGCATTTTATCCCTTAAGTGAGCTTATGGCTAGAGCACTAGTGGTTTGAAGTAAAGCCTCTAGAAACTTTAAAGTCTCGGATTAACAGTCCGAGTACCTCATCACTTCAAGTTCTGTGTAAGCCGGGGCAGTGGCTGATTCGTTTTAACTTGCCAGCTTTCAAGGCCACAAAAAATGAAACAAATCGATGGCTAAAACCGCAAATTCAATCCGCTTTGATACCGGCTGATTTCACGACAGCAGCCCATTTGTTCACATCGGCCACTAAAAATTTATCAAACTCACCAGGGGTCATCGTCATGGGGTAAGCGCCTTGTGTGGCCCACAGATCCTTGACTTCGGGCTTGTTGATGATTTTCATTAAAACTTGGTTGAGTTTATTGACAATCTCGACGGGAGTTCCTTTGGGTGCCATCAATCCAAGCCAAATGGTGGCTTCAAATTTAGGAACCCCAGACTCAGCAATGGTCGGCACATTGGGCATGATGGCAGAACGGGTGTGACCACTTGTGGCAATGGCGCGAACTTTGTTGTTCTTGACAAACTCAGACATGGTCGTGATTGCATCAAACATCATGTTGACTTGTCCTCCAATCAGATCGGTTCTCGCGCCCGAGCTGCCCTTGTAAGGAATATGAATCATGTCCACACCGGCCAGTGCATTAAAGAGCTCTCCAGCCATGTGATAGGGCGTTCCAGTACCAGAGGAGGCAAAGTTCAAGGCTCCAGGTTTGGATTTGGCCAGTTTGATCAGGTCGGCCAAGTTGTTGACGGGGAGGGAGGGGTGAACCACCAGCACCAAATCGGAGTAGTTGATCGGAGCCACGCCCACAAAATCTTTGGTCAGAACAAATGGTTTGTTGGGAATCAAAGACTCATTGACAGTTTGGGTGTTGGACATCATCAGTAAGGTGTAACCATCTGGAGCCGACTTGGCCACATAGTCCGTTCCAATGATGGAGCCCGCCCCGGGGCGATCTTCAATGATGAAGTTTTGGCCCAACTCTTCTTGAAGTTTTGGTGCCAGGTAGCGTGAATAGTTGTCAGCCACGCCCCCCGAGGCAAAGGGCACCACGATTTTGACGGGTTTATTGGGGTAATTTGCCGACTGTGCACTCACGAGTAAGGGCGCCAATGTGGCCGCAACAAGGCACAAGCGAGCAAGAAAAGAGGATTTGAACATGGAAGGGGTCTTTAAAGTGGAGTGTAAAGGGGGGAGGTGAGCGTTAGAGTGGGTGTGACAATCAATATGCGTGTTTCTATGGGACTATAGATTAGAAAGAGAGGTCAAATGATTGGAGCTTAGAGGTCAAAAAATGTACCCTTGGTGAGACCTAAGGCATTCGCCAACTCGCTGCCTGAGACCTTTTGTCCGTTGGGGCCCTTGGCTTTTAAAATCTCAAGTTGCCCTCCATGGCAGGCCACCCAAATTGCCGTGTCGGTCACGTGGGTGACTTCGCCGGGTTTACCGCTGACGCTTGCAAAGGTCGGACTCAGGTGTTTGCGAGTATCAAAAATTTGGACTTTCTCGCCCTTGTATAAACACCACGCGCCTGGAGCGGGGTTGGCCGCTCGGATCAAGTTGTAGAGCTGATGAATATGCAGTCCCCAGTGTAACTGAGCGGCTTGTGCATTGAACCAGCCTTCGTAGTTGGCTTGGGACTCATCTTGAATGTGCTCATGGTGCTGTCCCGCTTTGACCAAATCAGCCGCCTCAATGAGAGCTTGAACACCCATGGGGAACAAGTGATCGAAATAGACTTGTCCTAGCGTATCGTCGGCTCCAATGCGGACCGTCTTTTGAAGAATCACAGCCCCCTCATCCAAGCCATCACTGGGTCTAAAGATGGTGAGACCCGTCTCGCTCTCGCCTTGTGCAATGGCCCAGTTGATGGCGCTTGGGCCTCGGTACTTGGGCAGCAAAGAGGGGTGGTACTGGATGGTGCCCAGTGGAGGAGTCATCACCAATTCTTGTGTGACAAATTGAAGCACATAGGCCATCACACAAATCTCGGCGCCACTTTTCTTCATGAGCTCTATTGCATCCGGCCCCTTTAGGTTAGGCAATTGAATTGGCGTGATGCCACGCGCCAAAGCACCCGCCTTTAAAGCATCAGGTTTACTGGATTTGGGGTTGTCGGGTGCACAAAATACAGCCACCACCTCATCTCCACGGTCTAAAAAAGCCTCCAGTGTGGCTCGGCCAAAATCGGCGCTTCCGATCAATGCAATTTTCATGGGTTCACCCTGACTTAGTCGTAAAGCTATCGGGGGCTAAAGCCTTTGAGCTTAAACCCTGCCTAGCGCACTGAACTTGCGCTTTGAAAACTTATTTTAATGAGCTTGGTCGAGCCTTAGGTTAATTCGTATTAGGGTAACTACTAGTGTCACTCGGATTGGGGTTTAAAAAGCCTTTGCGCAGTAGAGTTTTGTTTATACTGAAAGCGTTGATTCAACTGTATTTCAAAATGATGAAATATTAAAAAATGAATTGAAATGCTTGGGCAACAGGGTTTCGAAGTTCAGACCCAGTCCTTGTCTTTTTTTTATTGTGCGTCGAATGATTCTGATGGAGACCTTGTTTTATGACCCAAGACAGCAACACTGCCCCAAACGCAGCACTCAAAACGATCGATGGGTTCCATCTGGTCATTGAGGCGTTAAAGCTCAATGGGATTGACACGATCTATGGTCTGCCAGGTATTCCAATCACCGATCTGACTCGATTGTCCCAAGCGGCAGGCATGCGAGTGATTTCATTTCGACATGAGCAGCATGCGGGCAATGCTGCCGCTGCGGCTGGATTTTTGACACAAAAACCCGGCATTTGCTTGACCGTCTCAGCCCCAGGCTTTCTCAATGGCCTCACCGCCTTGTCCAACGCCACGGTGAACTGCTTTCCCATGATCTTGATCAGCGGTTCTAGTGAGCGCGAAATCGTTGACCTGGCGCAGGGCGACTACGAGGAGATGGATCAACTCGCCATTGCCAAGCCACTTTGTAAGGCCGCTTTTAGGGTTTTGCACGCGCAAGATATTGGCGTGGGTGTGGCCCGAGCCATTCGAGCAGCCCTCTCGGGTCGACCCGGGGGGGTGTATTTGGACTTCCCCGCGAAATTGTTTTCTCAAGTGATGGAGTATTCGGCTGGAATGGCTTCACTCATTCATGTGGTGGACCCAGCTCCCAAGCAAATTCCGGCTCAAGATGCTGTGGCACGCGCGTTGGCGTTGCTTAAAAATGCCAAACGCCCATTGATTATTTTGGGTAAAGGTGCGGCCTACGCCCAAGCCGACCAAGCTATTCGAGCTTTGGTGGAAAAGTCCGGTGTGCCTTACTTGCCCATGTCCATGGCCAAGGGCTTGTTAGAGGACACTCATGCCTTGTCCGCTGCAGCGGCTCGCTCTCACGTCTTGGCCCAATCCGATGTGGTGATGCTCATTGGTGCCAGACTCAATTGGCTACTCTCCCACGGAAAAGGTAAAACTTGGGGTGAGCCTCATCAAAAGCAATTCATTCAAATTGACATCGAGCCTAAAGAAATCGACAGCAACGTGGCCATTGCTGCTCCAGTCATCGGTGACATCGGTTCTTGTGTAGAGGCGATGGTGAGTGCGATGGGAGAGAGTTGGACACCTGCTCCCCAAGACTGGGTCCAAGAGATTGCTGAGCGTAAAAATAAAAATTTGCAAAAAATGTCTCAGACATTAGCGCTCGACCCAACGCCCATGAATTTTCACAGTGCTCTGGCCGTGGTGAAGTCGGTGGTGACCCAACACCCCGACATCACTTTGGTCAACGAAGGGGCCAATACACTGGACTTTACCCGAAGCATTGTGGATATGTATGAGCCCAGAAAGCGACTAGACGTGGGGACTTGGGGCATCATGGGGATCGGCATGGGGTTTGCCATTGCTGCGGCAGTGACCACGAAAAAGCCTGTCTTGGCCATTGAAGGCGACAGTGCGTTTGGTTTCAGTGGCATGGAAGTGGAGACGATTTGTCGCTATCACTTGCCCGTTTGTGTGGTGGTCTTTAATAACAATGGTGTTTATGGAGGCATGGACGTCAACCCAAGCGGTGGGAGCGATGTTGCGCCCACGGTCTTTGTCAAAGGTGCGCGCTATGACCTCATGATGAAAGCTTTTGGTGGAGTGGGAGTTCATGCCACCACTCCCAGCGAGTTGCGCTCAGGTATAGAGGCCGCACTCGCGTCTGGGCAGCCCACCTTGATCAACGCTGTGATCGACGAGAGCGCTGGAACTGAGAGCGGTCGCATCACAAAGCTCAATCCGAAGACGCAGGCTGCTGCCAAATAATGCCTATGTGCCTATGCGTGTCTCTCTTGTTTTTTTAATCTGGTAGACGCATCCTTATAGACGCATCCTTATAGACGGAGCTCAGAAAATCTGCAATGACAAAGAGTTGGAAGATTTTTGATTTAAAACTTTTATTTTTAGGAGATCTCTCATGAGTAAAGCACTTGACGGCGTAAAAATTCTAGACTTCACCCATGTCCAATCTGGACCCACGTGTACCCAATTGTTGGCCTGGTTTGGGGCTGATGTGATCAAAGTGGAGAAGGCGGGGGAGGGAGATGCCACCCGCGGTCAATTGAGAGACATCCCGGATGTGGACAGTCTTTATTTCACCATGCTCAATCACAACAAGAGATCGATCACGTTGGACACTAAAAATCCCAAGGGCAAGGCTGTGCTTGAGACTTTGATCAAGGAGTGTGATGTGCTTGTTGAGAACTTCGCACCTGGCGCCTTAGACCGCATGGGCTTTACTTGGGAGCGTATCCAGGCCTTGAACCCACGCATGGTTGTTGCATCGGTCAAAGGCTTTGGACCTGGCCCCTATGAGGACTGCAAAGTTTATGAAAACGTAGCCCAATGCGCTGGCGGTGCAGCCTCCACAACCGGCTTTGATGACGGTCCTCCCATTGTGACCGGCGCACAAATTGGCGACTCAGGAACGGGGCTTCATTTGGCGCTGGGGATTGTGACGGCGCTTTACCAACGCAATACGACCGGTCGTGGCCAGCGCGTGATGGCTGCGATGCAAGACGCGGTGATCAACTTGTGCCGTGTGAAGTTGCGTGACCAACAGCGCCTGGACCGCACTCACGTTCTCAAGGAATACCCACAGTATCCAGACGGAGAGTTCAAAGAAGCGGTCCCAAGGGCTGGAAACGCATCGGGTGGGGGACAGCCAGGATGGATTTTGAAGTGCAAAGGCTATGAGAGCGATCCCAACGCTTACATTTACTTCATCACCCAAGCACCGGTTTGGGCCTCGATTTGCAAAGTCATTGGCCAAGAGGATTGGATCACCGATCCCCAGTATGCAACTCCACCCGCAAGACTACCGCACTTAAAGCAGATCTTTGACCGTATCGAGCAGTGGACGATGACCAAGACCAAGTTCGAGGCGATGGAGATTTTGAATAAGTATGACATTCCTTGTGGCCCCATCTTGTCGATGAAAGAAATTGCTGAGGAGCCCTCCTTGAGAGAGACAGGCACCATTGTCGAGGTGGACCATCCCAAGCGCGGTAAGTACTTGAGTGTGGGCAACCCCATCAAACTCTCGGACAGCATCACTGAAGTCACCCGCTCACCACTTCTTGGCGAGCACACTGACGAAGTGTTGGCTCAACTGGGCTACTCGCAAGCAAATATTGATGAGCTCAGGGCCGAGAAAATTATTTAATCAGTAATCAAATAAGATATCTAATAAGATATTTAATGCTCTTGATCTTTTGAGATCGGGGCTCAGCGCGGAAGTATAAAAAAAAGGAGCGCGTGGTACAGGGTACCTCGCGCTCTCAATGAGATCCCCGCAGATCTCAGATGATGGTGATCGTGTTTTCTATATCTTTTTTGCTTGATTTCTGTTTTTTTAGGCAGATATATTCAATAGTCCACCGCTAGTTCCAACGTTTTGTAAGTTGGACGCTAAATTTTGTAAGAACGTCAGCAATGAAT
>DAISKH010000140.1:0-8112 GCA_036821105.1 Limnohabitans sp. | reverse complement strand
TGAGCCAAGTGAGTTTGGCGCGGGCCAATTTGCAGACCATTTTGGATCACTTGACAGCAGGCGTCTTGGTGCTCGACCCGCAAGGTCTGGTGGTCTCGGCCAATCCGGGGGCGACACGAATCCTTCGCTTACCGATGGCTGCGTTTGTGGGGCGAGCTCTGACCGAGGTACCAGGTCTTGAGGCCTTTGCTGCTCAAGTGATGGAGCAGTTCCAAGGGTTTGAGGGAGACCGATTACAAGCGGGCCAAGACTATTGGCAGCAGTCCTTTGAGCTTAGGGCATCTGAGCACAGTGGAGCGTTGACCTCTGACCCCGTGCAGGGTAACCCCGGTGCAGAGAGCGGCTTCGCTGGATCTATGGGTACGGGATCCATGGGTGCAGGGTCTGTGGGCGCGGGTTCTGGCCCTGGAACGAAGCCCACTGTCACCAACCTCATCGCCCGCGGAGCTGTGCTCCCTAACCAGGCGTGGTTACTGGTGTTTGACGATATCTCTGAGGTGGTGTCGGCCGAGCGAGCCCAGGCCTGGGGGGAAGTTGCAAGGCGACTGGCGCATGAGATCAAAAACCCGCTCACCCCCATTCAGCTCTCGGCCGAGCGACTCGAGATGAAATTGAGCGGCAAGTTGGCGCCGCCAGAGCAAACGGTGTTGATGAAGTCCGTCAAAATGATTGTCGACCAAGTCGACGCCATGAAGCGCTTGGTCAATGAGTTTCGTGACTACGCTCGTCTACCCCAGGCGCAGATGCAGGAGCTCGATTTGAATGGGCTCGTGCATGAAGTCGTGCAGCTCTATGGCTTAGGACAAGAAGAGGGACTGCCCCACGCGTCAGAAACTCCGCCAGAGAAAGTTGAGATCAATGTAGAGAAAAATGCTGCACCCAAAGTGACTGAGAGTATGACCAAGACTACTTTGGGTAATGAGGACACTCCTTTGGAGCTAGAGCTTAAGGGCACACCTCTCGTTCAGCAATCGACCTACACTTGGGGGCAAAAGGACGCATTGAGTGTGAGGCTAGAGATGGAGCTTGATCTCACGTGTCCCCCAATTCAAGCCGACGCTTTGCAAATGCGCCAAGTCATTCATAATTTGATGCAAAATGCGCAAGATGCGACTCTGGGTCAAGAAACCCGGGTGGTGAGCATTTCTACCCATTACAACCCAGAGCGTGAGCGTGTAAGGCTCATGGTGCGGGATACAGGGGGAGGGTTTGCCGAGGATATTTTGAAGCGGGCTTTTGAGCCGTATGTCACCACCAAGGCTCGGGGCACGGGTTTGGGGTTGGCGGTGGTGAAAAAAATCGCTGATGAGCACGGTGCCAGGATACTTTTAAAGAACCTGGAACATAATGGGGCTATTATTGGCGCTCAAGTATCGTTATCATTCGCAGTTGTACAGGCACAACATCACGGGGTTTAATTCGCTGCTATGGCAAATATATTGGTCGTTGACGATGAGTTGGGAATTCGGGACTTGCTCTTTGAAATTCTCAACGATGAGGGACACACGGTGGAGCTTGCTGAGAACGCGGCCCAGGCCCGTGCTGCAAGGCAGTTGGCAAGGCCAGACTTGGTGCTTTTGGACATCTGGATGCCTGACACCGATGGGGTTTCTCTCTTAAAAGAGTGGGCCACCTTGGGGCTCCTCAATATGCCCGTCATCATGATGAGTGGACACGCCACCATTGACACGGCGGTGGAGGCTACCCGCATTGGCGCCATGGCGTTTTTAGAAAAACCCATCACCATGCAAAAGCTCTTGAAGGCAGTGGAGCAAGCCCTTCAAAAGAAACCCATGGCCTCTTCCACGGGGGGGGCCAGTTCACGTTCCACTTTGGGTGGCGGGGCACGTTCGGGGGTGGATTTCCAAGCCTCTTTAGCAAGGAGTGCTGGTTTTGGAAGTGCTCAACAGAGCTCAGGTTTGGGCTCAGGAAATGCAAGCACACTGGGCAGTAGCTTAGGCTCTAGTGGTGTCCCGGGTGGCCATGGCTTTACGTCGGGGTTGGCTCAAAACGCGGGTGCGTCCAATGCGGGTACTTCGGGCGACTCCCGGTCTAGCATCGGCGCGGGTTACGGATTTGCAGGGCAAGGTGGGCAAGCTGGGCAAGGGGGTCAGATTGGCCAGATGGGCCCCATAGGTTTGGGTCAACCCGGCTCAGCTGCATCCTACGGCGCTGGCACCTTGTCGGGCACACCTGGGTCCAGTGGTTTTGTGCAAAGCACGGGCGCCTCTCTCAGTGGCACACAACAAGTGTTCGAGCTCGATCAACCTCTTCGAGAAGCGCGTGATGCGTTTGAGAAAGCGTATTTTGAGTTTCACTTGATCCAAGAAGGCGGCTCCATGACCCGGGTGGCTGAAAAGACCGGACTCGAGCGCACCCACCTCTACAGAAAACTCAAGCAACTCGGTGTTGACTTGTCCAAGACCAAACGCAGTTTGGGGCATTGAGGTTTTACTCGGTAGTGCAATGATTGCTTGCTTGGGGCCCACACTAGGTTTTGCCAATCTTTTGAATGATGGACGCCCTGGTCAAGGCGTCCATTTTGTTCAACTTACCCAAATAATTTCAATCTGTGGATCGGTCATGAATTGCGTGGCGATCCTTGGGCCTTATTGAATACCGGCTCGCAAAAAGTGAATTCACATTTGAAGGTGCCATTTTTTCATTAAATTAAAAATTAATTGATAATTTGCACAAAAAATACTAAAATTAGAATTATTTTTTGATTGGAGTGGTCAATGCTGGTTGAATTTCGCGTGGCCAACTTTCGTTCAATTCGTGAGGAGCAGTGCTTAAGTTTCGTTGCGTCCAAGGATCGCTCACACGAAGACACCCACTCTTTGGCCATGGATAAACCTGGCCTTGCACGGTTGCTTCGTTCCGCGGTTATTTACGGAGCGAATGCCAGCGGGAAAAGTAACTTGGTGACTGCTTTGATGACGATGCAGCACCTCGTCTTGAACTCCACAAGACTCTTGGACGCTCAACTTAGAGAGCAATACACACCATTTTTATTGGATAGCGACTCCCGCCTAGCACCCACCCAGTTCGAGATCACGGTGGTTGTTGCAGACTTACGATATCAGTATGGGTTCAGTTTTGATGATGAACGCATTCACAGTGAATGGCTTCTTGTCTATGAGACCAGCAAAGCGCAACGATGGTTTGAGTACCACTTCAACTCACAAACAATGGAAAAGGAATGGCAACCTTTTTCGGTTTATTTCAAAGGTGAAAAAAAGGGGCAGCGAGAACTCTGGAAAGCCAATACAGGCGAACGCTCACTGTTTCTCACTCAAGCATCACAGTCCAACAGCCGGCAATTGCAGCCTTTGTTTAATTGGTTTGCCAATGATCTGATCATTTTTCCTGCTCAAGTGCCCTTTAACCTCATGCCGACTTTGCAGCGCTTGGCCGACTCAAAGTACAAGGCCTGGGTACTGCAGTTGATGAACGCAGCAGATATACAGATCAGCGACATACGGGTTGAAAAAAGAAAAGGGCAAGGATTTGAATTCAGGCTTCAAGCGGATAATGCGCCTGAATTATTGACATTTGATGGTGAAATGCCAGTGATCGAATTTGGTCATCAAACCACGTCCGGGCAAGAGCAGTGGTTTGATTCCAGATTTGAGTCTTTTGGAACTTTGCGCCTGTTGGGTTACGCAGCACCTTTATTGGATGCACTGGAGAATGGCAAACTCATTGTGGTTGACGAATTCGACACGAGCTTGCATCCTTTGCTGACTCGCTATATCTTGCGAATGTTGCACACTCCCATGCAGTCTCTCAAGGGGGCGCAGATGTGGATGACGACCCATGATACGTCGCTCTTAGACCCTGGTTTTTTGCGCCGAGACCAGGTATGGTTTGTAGAGAAGAGGAAAGATCAAAGCTCAGAGTTGTATGGACTGATGGAGTTCAGTCCAAGGAAAAATGAAGCCATTGAGTCTGGCTACTTGCAAGGGCGCTATGGCGCCATTCCTTTTCTCAGCGAATTTCTTTTCTGAAGGAAAGAAATGCAAGATTACGGTGCAAAAAAACGCAGGCTTGCCAAGGAACGATCAAAGGCAGAGCGGAAAAAAACCATGCGCACCGTGTCGGGGACTGCGTTGTTGGTTTGCGAAGGTGAACGTACAGAACCGACCTATTTGAAGGGCTTGATAGTGCACTTGGGGCTCAACAGTGCGAGTGTAGAAATTTTGCCTGGACAATCACACAGCAATGCAGTGGCTGTGGTCAATAGAGCTCGAGAACGTTTTGAACAAGTCCCACGGGATCGTGTTTTTGCTTTAATGGATGCCGAGCAAGATGATCTGGAGCAAGCCATTCGTTCATGTAGAGAACCATTGCAAATAGGCAATCAGAAGAAGGCTATCCCCGAAATTTGTATTGAGCCCATCATCAGTTCGCCGTGCTTTGAAGTTTGGTTGTTGCTGCATTTTCGCTACTGTGATCAACCCTTTAGAGTTTTTAATGATGTGCTTTCACAACTCCGCGTTCACTTGCCTGATTATTCCAAAGCAGATCGAAAAATCTTTATGAGCGTCGGCGCTGAGGAGGGATTGCGAAGAGCCATGATCCACAGTTCACGACTGCGGACTGCTTCAGAAAATTCCGGGGCCCAAAGTCCAGCCACAGACATGGACCGTTTGGTCCTTGCTTTGAGTACCCTTGCACCAAAGGGATGAGCAGAGGAATTGAACTTTTTAGTCGCTTCGTAAGTGGCTCATTCCATCTAGGAGTGACATGGGGGTCATGGGTGACCCATAAAGAACAAGACTTTTTGAGCGACGCTTTGTTAAATGTTGATCATTGGGTCAATCACCTCTTAAAAATTTGTATGATTGAGCTCTTCCTTTCATAATTTTTGTCTAACCTCAAATCTATACGATGAAAACTACCCCATCTCCAAAGCCCGCGAAATCCCAAATCACTACTGACTCTAATGTCCAGCCTTTCAATGATCAAATGGCGGGTAGTCGACGAGGGTTTTTTAAGAGCGCTTTAGACAAAGGCGTATCCCTTGGAGGCGGTGCACTTTTGGGGGCAGGGGTCTTGGGCATTGAGGGTTGCGCGAGTGAGCTAGCAGCAGACAATGGATCAGTAAAAGGGACTGGAGTAGGCACTGGCACAGGCTCGGGCTCGGGCTCGGGCTCGAACATGATGACCTCTGCCGTGGCCCAAGACAACGCCAAGCGCGCCCTCTTTCAGGTTCCTCAGGTGTATTTGCCTGTTGTGGGGAGTTCTTCTCTTTTTCCGGTTCGCCGTATTTACTGTATTGGCAGAAACTACGCGGCGCATTCCAGAGAGATGGGGTCAGACCCCACCCGTGAGCCCCCTTTCTTTTTCCAAAAACCTGCCGATGCCGTTCAACTCGTACCCATCGGGGTCATGGTGGACCACCCGTATCCAGCACTCACCAAGAATTACCACTACGAAGCCGAGTTGATTGCCGCTATTGGTCTGGGTGGGCGAGATATCAAGTTGGAGGATGCGTTGAATCACGTCTGGGGCTACACCCTGGGGTTAGACATGACGCGAAGAGACTTGCAGCAAGAGATGGGGAACCAAAAAAAACCTTGGGAGATCGGTAAAAGCTTTGACCACAGCGCACCCATGGGTCCTTTGCACAAACTGGGTGATGTGAAGCATTTCACCCAGGGTGCGATTTGGCTCAAGGTCAACGGGGTGGTCAAGCAAAGTGCCGATTTGTCACAAATGATTTGGTCAGTGGCTGAGCAAATCGTGAAACTATCCCAAGCATTTGAGCTCTTCCCGGGAGACTTGATCTATAGCGGAACACCAGAAAATGTTGGGCCTGTGGTGAGAGGCGATGTGGTGGAGATGCACATTGATGGGCTTCCCAACTTGAGTGTCAAAATCGTTTGATCGGCTCGCGTTCTCAGAGTATGCATGATGGCTTTTGATCGTGCCGATAAAATCATGACTGGTGGATCTCAGCACTCTACCCTCGAGAGGCGTTCTCTTCACTTCAATGCCTTTGAAATAACTTTTTAAAGAATCAAACCATGAGCTCACAAGACATTCACCCTGCCTCCGGATACGACGGAGACATCTCTGTTCAAACTGCTTGGAGATGGTCAGAGGACAAGACAGCCTTGATCATTGATGTGAGAACCGATGCGGAGCGCGAATGGGTGGGGTATGTTCCAGGCGCTGTCGCAGTGGCTTGGAAGCAGTGGCCGGGTATGGCCGTGAATGCCCATTTTTCGAAAGAAGTGCAAGCGGCGTGTCAGAAGGCTGGGGTCAGCCGGGCCGCCCTTTTATGCAGAAGTGGCGTGAGGTCGGTTGCAGCGGCCTTGGAGTTGGCCTCTCACCCAGAGCTAGGGATTGAAGCGTTCAATATTTTGCAAGGTTTTGAAGGAGACCCTGACGAGAACGCTCACCGTTCAGTCTTGGGGGGCTGGAAGGCGGCCGGGTTGCCTTGGAGACAAAACTAAGCGGCTCAAACCTAAAACCTCAAACCTCAAACCTCAAACCTCAAACCTTTGAGCGACCGGTCACTTGTTGTTCTTTGTCAAAATAACTTAGTAGCCATTGGCGAGCAGGTTTTTCAAACCAGAGGTGCAGGGCAACGGAGGCACCACTCAAACTGATCACCAAGGCCACCCAGTGCCAGAACCCAAAAGGAATTTTCAAATCAATTGCGAATTCCAACACCAGCCAGTGCATCAAATAAAGCGCAAAACTGGCATTTCCCAGGCTTTGTAGCCAGGGGCTTGAGAGAAACCTCGCGATGACACTGGTGTCACTGGACACACGGTAGATCAAGACCCCAAAAAGCGGCAAAGTTGAGAAGTAGTAAAACCCAACGCCAAAGGGTGTTGAGGCTCCCCAGGCATTTTTTAAAACATACGAAGCCACCAAGAGGGCGAGCAGTCCAATGATTTGAACGCTGTGGTTTTGCGCTTCTTGGGATTGATGAAGACGATAAAAACCAATGCCATAGATAAAGGCCAAGAGCCCAAAGAGCGGAAGTCGAATGGGGAAAAAGTCCAAAATGAAAGGGTCGTGGATCCACTGGGGGGCCAGTCTCCAGTAGAGTGCCCAAATCACAAGCGTGGCCACGAATGTTGAGCCCAAAAGGGTGATGGGGCGCAATGTTTTGAGGCGGAGCACCAAAAGAGGGGCCAGCGCATAAAAAAACAATTCGGCCGAAATACTCCAAGCCGGCGCGTTCCAATACTGCTGGGTTTGAAAATCGGGGACCCAAGCTTGCAAACACAATGCGTTCACCACCCACGAAGACCAGACCCACTGGGGATCAACCTGGTAACCCCCCATCAGTGCCAGGTGGCTACCAAGGAGTTGGTAGGCCAAGCTCACAGTAAATAGCATGAGCCAAGTCAAGGGCAAGATTCTCGTGAGGCGTTGGAGGTAAAACCGCCCGAGTGATGGGTTCACCGTGAGCGTTAAATTGTGGGCGATCACAAAGCCACTCAGCACAAAAAATAGCCCCACCCCATGTCCTCCGAGTTCGGCCAAGGACTGGAGTACCAGGCTTGAAGGCAGCAAGGTGGAGAAGTGGCACCAGAGCACCCCAAGGGCGGCGAAGTAACGCAGTCCTGTGAGAGCGGGGATGTAGGGGTTGCGGGTCATGCCAAGGGTCCGCATCTTGGGGGGAGGACCTTCCAATGGAGCCTGTGCATCAATTGGTTTCGGTCTGTTCAGCCGGGCTTGAGCTTATCCTTGATTCCGTATTTGAGTCCGTAATTGAGTCTGTTTTGGAGATTGACTCCATGAGCACAGCAGGCTTCACGCTCAACCAGTCCGAGATTTGACGCTCGTAAGCAAGCCCCGCCTTGATGAGCGCTATCTCACCGTGGGGTTGGCCAATGAGTTGAAGCCCCATCGGTAGACCCTCCTTATTGAATCCTGCTGGCACGCTCAAGACCGGTAAACCCGCCAAGGTGGCATAGATCACCACCTCCATCCAGCGGTGGTAGGTGTCCATTGTGCGGATGCCGTTCGCACTCACAATTTCTCTGGGCCAACTCAGTGTTCGCTCAAACGGCCAGACCTGCGCACTCGGAAGAGCCAACACGTCGTGGTCTTTCAGTAAAGTGAGTAGGTGGTGGTACAAATGGG
>DAISKH010000139.1:1717-8276 GCA_036821105.1 Limnohabitans sp. | reverse complement strand
CTTTTATATTGTTTTTTGTTGCTGATACTAGAAATAATTTCTCTTCATATTTATTTACTTTTGAGTTTTGAAATCTACTTTTTTAAAAATTTAAAATTATTAATCCTAACGAATTATTAATAATTAACAAAATAATACATTTTGAATTTTTTGTAAAGTAAACAGACAAGTTTTCACAAGGGGATGATTTTGGATGACGTATTTGTAATTACCAAGGCAATCGTAATTAACTTTAGTGACCTTAAAATAATATTTCTTTGTTAAGTGATCCTATGAAAAACTTGGGTCATGATCATTATTACTTTAGTATTATGCATTTGATCCTCAAAACCATCATTTTTAGTGCCATCTTTTTGTATTCAATTGGACATGCACAAACTACCAATTCGAATCCTTATGGATTTCAGAACATTGATTTTCCCAACAAACTGATCCGATTAGGTGCTGGTGTTCGTGGAAGTGCCTTTTTTCCAATTGCTGAGTCGATTTGCAAGATCATCAATAAAAATACCGACTACTCCAAACTAAGGTGTGTTTTGGTCGAAACACCCGGCGCTGAGTTCAACGTCGTGGCAACCGAGAACGATTCTTTTGAAGTGACCATCACCCAGGGGGATAACTTACTCAAAATGACCGCTGAAGAGGAGGATGGACCTACCCCTTTGCGATTATTGGGCTTGCTGGGACGTTTTTCTGTCAATTTGATAGTTAACCAAAATATCAACTCGATCAGCGACCTAAAGGGTAAAGTCTACAACGCCAACTCACGTGGTAGTGCAAGTTCCATGAGCGGCAAAGCATTTTTAAAAGCAGCCAATCTCAAAGAAAGCGATTTCAGTTCAGTCAAATACTTAACTCCTGCTGAAGTTCCTGATGAGTTTTGCAATAAGGGTTATGACTTCGGTATTTTTGTTGGGGCTCACCCAGGTCCAGTGATGAAAAGATTGATGTCTTGCAAGGCCAAGCTTCTTCAAATGCCAGATGATGTGTTGAAAGTGATGGAAGAGGAAATACCTTCGTCAATTCCTTATACCAAACCTAGCGGAATCTACTCACCCAGCGACCCTGAGGTTAAGTCCATTACCGTTCCTGTCATTTTGGTGACTAGCAAAGAAGTCAGCAACGAGGCGATTTACCGTTTGGTTACCATATTGAAAGCCAATTACGACAAAATTTACTACAACTCCCCAACACTCAATAAAGAATACTCAACATTAAAAGATATGGGCGAGTTTAACTTCATAGTTCACGACGGTGCTATTAAAGCTCTTAAAACTTCCAACTAAAGCTATTTTCTAAGATTCGCAAAATGAAGTATTCAAAAATATACACAGCAGTTTTATTTTCAATTGCAACGTCATTGGTGAGTGCGCCCTCATATTCGTTTGACTTTCAACCCGGTTTTGCAAAACCTGTGGATTTAAAAGAAATTGCCAGATCAATGAATGAGAACGTTGATTCGAGATCAACAAACGCCATTAATCAGCTAACCGCTGAGGCCGTCAAAGCGATCTCCTCCATGGATTTGACTCAAGCCAGTACAAAAATTAATCAAGCCTTGAAATTGGATCCGAGTAATGCCAATCTGCACTTTCTCAACGGCGTCACTTATCACATGATGGCCCGTAACGGGGATGTGAAAAAAACAGAATTGGCCATTGAAGGCTACAAGCAAGCGGTTAACTTTGACCCCAGCAACGGCAATGCCTACTATTTCCTAGGTAATGCTTATTATGAGTCACGCAATTACCCAGAAGCTCAATCGGCTTTTGCCAACGCTTTGATTTTGCACCCTGATGATAATGAGATTGCAATGAGACTGGTGGCTTCGTCCTACATGGGAGGAGATCCTACAACATCTTGCGCGATCACCAACAAGGTTCTTAAAGAAGTTGATGATAAAAACCCGATCATTAAACAAGTCCTCAAGGTCAGCATTCCTGTTTTTTCTTCCTGCAAGAATTTTGATTTGGCCCAACAATCCCTGACCCATCTCAAACGACTTGACCCCAAGGACATCGACATTCAAATGCTCGATAGTCGAATTCTCGGCTGGAAAGTGTTTTTCGACTCGCAACCAGCTTTGAAGAGCCAAAATCGAGATGCCCCTGGGCGTTTCATCAAAACGGCCGACGAGGGCGGCTCCGAGTCCAAGGCCGAGGACAAAAAAGATGACGAAAAAAAGGAAGAAGAAGCCAAGAAACCCTCTTGTGGGGACTACAGCGGTTTAGAGGAAAAAGACAGGAATAGGATGGTTTTGGTAGATGTGGTCCTGCTTCGTACGGAGGACACCATCAACACCACCAAAGGTGTTAACTTGATGAACGGATTGTCCTTGCTCTTTGGTACTGCAGCAGCAGCAGGAAATGCGGTGGCTTACAGCAAATCCATTTTGAGCGTTGATGGCAACACGACCATTACTCGCGGCATCACTATTCCTGCCCTCACCTATTCGATGAACATTGCAGACGCCAATAGTACCTTGACTGAAGTCTTGGCAAAACCCAGTTTGACCACGATGGAGTGTAAAAAATCAGAGTTTTTCTCTGGAACTCAACTTACAGCAGCTGTGGTGTCTGGTGGCGTAGGAGGTGGATCGGTCACCATTGATAAAAGTTATGGCGTGAGACTGGGCGTTACCACTGAGATCATTCAGGGCAATCAAGTGCGTATGAAAGTGGATGCTTCAAGAACGTTCCTGCAACCCCCAAGCAACGACATTGCATTCACCTACAAGGTTGAAATATCTGAGATTCAAGCTTCTGCAAACGTGGTTCTCCGATTGGGAGACACATTGATCCTTGGCGGATTGAGTGAGACCGAGACTGATAATTTGCGCGACGGCGTGCCCATCTTGCAAGATACCCCTGGACTTCAGTACCTCTTTTCTCAGCAAAGCATCAAGAAATACAACCGCTCGGTCTTGATGTTGATCACCCCCAGACCTGCTAGCTACACATATCTTTCAGATGCTTCTCGAGAAGCCATTGATCCCAATAATCCTTTTTCTCCATCGGTTAATGTTTTGCGCGCAAGGTATGTGGACTGGTTTGAGCCATTTCCCAACCTGTCTTCTGTTTTTAATTTGGTCAACGCAACCAATTTGTACCGTGAATTCAGAACTGGTGATGTGACTCTAGAAAAATGGGATCGCATGAACTCCACCAAATACCGCTTGCAGCAGGCGTTAGACTTTTTGCACTATTGAGGAGCTAGAGATGTTGAAAAAATCATTTACTTTACTGATGTTGACTTTGGGCATCAATTCCTACTCTTTCGATACCAAAGACGTTGCTCGCTTTCATGCTGAAAACTCTTGTTACGCCTGTGATCTTCGATACGAAAGAGCGCCCAACACCCAAGCACCGGGTGGAGATTTTCGGGGTGCCTACATGTTCAATATTAATTTAACAGGCTCCAATTTTGTCGACGCGGACTTTCAAAGTGCAAATTTGATTCAAGCTGATTTGTTGTTTGTTGATTTCTCCAGAGCCAACATGAATAAAATTGCAATGAGAGCAGCAGATCTCACAGGAGCCACATTGAGAGGTGCTCAAATCAATCAGGCGGTGTTGCGAGGTGCCAATTTGACCTATGCGTCTTTTAATCTTGCGCAATTAAAAGCGAGTGACCTTGTAAAAGTAATATTTGATCAAGGTTTTGCCTCGAAAGCCAATTTTGCAGGTGCTGATCTGAGCAATTCATCTTTTCGTGCAACGACTTTTACCAAAGCACGTTTTGTGGGATCCACCATGATGAATTCTGATTTTCAAGGTGCTGATCTGAGCAGTGCCAATTTATCAAGGGCGAATCTTCAGAATAGTAATCTAAGTGATACCAATTTGAATTTTGCCAATTTTAGTGGCGCCAATCTCAAAGGGGCCAAACTGGTCAACGCTGATTTGTCGGGTGCGAATCTTTCCTACACCGACTTGACCGATGCTGATTTAACCGGCGCTGAGTATTCGACTGCATTATTCAATAGCGTTAAGGTATGCAGAACAAAGCTTTCAAAGCCGATTAAAAATAGTTTAGATTGTGATTCAAATCGATCATCATAAAGTATAGGTTGTCTTCACGAAAAAAGCTAAGCACAACAATCAAAACTAATACGATCAAAGCGCATATTTCAGTTCTTAGAGAATTTATCGACCCTTGAATTGCGCTGGTCGTTTTTCGTTAAACGCCGCGATTCCCTCCATGCGGTCTTCGGTGTCGATCAGGTGGTTGTAACATTCGACTTCAAATCTAAACGCAGTCTTGAGCTCCATTTGTCCACCATAGCGAATTGACTTCTTCAACTGCTTGATGGATAAGGGCGCATTACTGGCAATGGTTCTTGCCGTTTCAAGTGCCTTGGGTAAGACTTCAGAGGGCTCAAACACGGCATTCACCAACCCCCACTCCAAAGCATCTTGGGCGCTGAAGGGTTTCCCGGTCATCATGATCTCTTTGGCCCGACGCTCACCGATCGCTCGGGGTAAGAGCTGAGTTCCACCCGCTCCAGGCATAATCCCCAGGGTCACCTCGGTTAATGCCAATTTTGCTTTACTACTGGCATACATAAAGTCACACGTCATTGCTAACTCCAGGCCCCCTGCAAAGGTGTGACCGTTCAGAGCAGCAATGGTGGGTAGTGGCATATCCAAAAGCGCCCAATACTGGCGCTCAAAGATCTCATGCTGTCTCGTCCACTGCTGTGGGGTCATGCCGTTACGTTCTTTGAGATCCCCGCCTCCACAAAACGCCTTCTCGCCAGCTCCCGTGAGCACAACGCATCGAAAACCTTGAGGGTCCTGGGTCAGTCTGCCCCAGAGATCCTCCAACTCTTGTCCCATACGGGTATTGAATGCGTTGGAGACCTCGGGTCGGTTGAGCGTCACCAACAACACATGGCCCGCTTCGGGCGAAACCAACAGTGTCTCGTAAGTAGGTATGGAGGGTACTTTGGGGCCGAAGGAAGTAGAGCTGAGCGCTGGGTGAGCAGGAGTTGGGCTTGTCATGAGTTCAAAGGAGCTTAGATAGGGGTGTCGATCAAATCATGTTTAGACACCCACAAGATGCACAGCGACAAGACTGATCGATTGGAAATGCGATTATCTCATTAGACTGTAATCTTAACGCTCGCTCTCAACCCCAAGGACTCTCTTTGCCCGGTGTGGCTGAGATGTGATGAATCGATAAGTCAGCACCTTGTTGCTCCTCCTCCTCATTGAGCTTGAGACCACCACAAAGGACCTTTACACACGCGTAAACCACCCCGCCCCCGGTCAATGCAATCGCTACACCCAGCAAAGAGCCAAGAAGTTGTGAGGCGAATGACACCCCACCCAAACCGCCTAGACTGGTTTGCCCAAAGATGCCGGCAGCAATTCCACCCCACAAACCACACACGCCGTGAAGCGGCCAGACACCGAGCACATCATCGATCTTCCAACGGTTTTGCTCCAGGGTGAACAAGTAGACAAAAAGACCCGCTGCCACCCCTCCCACCACCAAGGCCCCCAAGGGATGCATGATATCTGAGCCTGCACACACGGCCACCAATCCGGCCAATGGGCCATTGTGAACAAAGCCCGGATCGTTTTTACCCATCAGCCAAGCCACCAAAATTCCGCCCACCATGGCCATGAGGGAATTCATGGCCACCAATCCAGAGATTTTGTCGATACTTTGTGCGCTCATCACGTTAAAGCCAAACCAGCCCACACTCAAAATCCAAGCCCCAAGGGCCAAAAAAGGAATGTTTGAAGGGGGATGGGCTGTGACTCGACCGTCCTTACTGTAACGTCCGAGTCTCGCGCCCAAGAAATAAACCGCTGGAAGCGCTATCCATCCCCCCACGGCATGGACCACCACCGAGCCCGCAAAGTCATGGAACTCTTGGCCCCAAACGTCCTTCAAATAGGCCTGAAAGCCGTAATGTTGATTCCAAGCAATCCCTTCAAAGAATGGATAGACAAAACCCACCAACAAAAAAGTGGCGATCAATTGTGGGTTAAAGCGTGCCCTCTCCGCAATGCCTCCCGAGACAATGGCGGGAATGGCGGCAGCAAAGGTCAGTAGAAAAAAGAACTTCACCAACTCGTAGCCATTGTCTGCGCTCAAGATCGTTGCCGATTGCCAAAAGTCCAGTCCATAGGCCACCGAGTAACCAATGAAAAAGTAAGCGATGGTTGAGACCGCAAAATCGAGCAAAATCTTCACCAAGGCATTGACTTGGTTCTTCTCGCGAACGGTACCCAGCTCCAAAAAAGCAAATCCTGCGTGCATGGCAAGCACCAATATGGCGCCCAATAAAATAAAAAGCGCGTCAATAGAGTGCGTATTAGAAGTCATTCAAGTCCCTTTTTGATTATTTTGGTGCATTTAATGTGAATTTCAGGAATAACTTGAACTTAAGTTGATCCAAAATTCAATTGTAAACACGAAATTCACAAATAATTCACCATATTAGTGCAAAAAAGGAATGTTCTGCGGAAAATTGAATTCTTAAGAATTCATCTGGGTGTCGGTGTTTTCTATAGGTCCAACGTGAAAAGATAAAACAAGCTGCAAA
>DAISKH010000139.1:0-1617 GCA_036821105.1 Limnohabitans sp. | reverse complement strand
TGCTCTTAATGCTTTTAAGGCTCTCGATGGTGGAGCCGTATGAACTCCTGAACCCCCATGTCCAAGGGGCTGAGGCACACTTGAATCAGTGCCTGCTAGCCCAACGACTCAAGTCAATTTGAGGTGTTGGAGTTGTTCGAGATAATTGTCATAGAGTTGATAGACGCTTTGTATTTGTGCGGGTAGGTTCGATTCACAAGTCTTCAAATACGTCTCAATGGTCTCGATCAATTGTTGCTCAATATGGGTATCTATTTTAGGGATGGCGATGGCCGTTAATGAAGGTAAGGTAGAGAAGTAGTTGGGTTTAAGGCCATCAGTTCTGGCCATTTCATTTTCAAAACGAAATTTTCGCAAGACTGCGAATAAAGCAATTTCACTTTGGTTAAGTTTGAGCTCCAAGTCAGCGTGGTGCTTCTTTTTTTGCTCTATGCATTGTTGTATTTCAAAAAGAATTTCTCTAACTTGAAGCAAATGATCTTCAATGCTGTCCAATTTGTCTTGTTTTAAGTCTTCGAGTTGCTGCTGAATATCTTCAAACTCACTCTCAAAATTGCTCCTTGCTTGTTCAGCGCGGCGTGAGATACGCCCATACCCCGGATAATGGTCGTCCATGAAAATACCATCAATCATGGCCGTGATTCCAAAGCCTGCAGTGATCATCATCAAAAACCAAGTGTACAAATCTTTGATGGCAAAGAGTTTTTCTTGAATGGTGATCCAGGCAAATTCAGATGGATTGGCAACACCTTCGAGTAAGGCGTCTCGCAAATGCGTGATCGAGATGGCCATGAAGAGGACAAAGACGATGAAACCAGTCAAGCCGATGATCCCCAACAACTTGCCCCACCACCGGCGGTGAAAGATCCACCTCACGACAAATCGACCGATTAAAAAACTCACCACCACATTGATGGCCGCCATCACGGCCGCTGTGACAAAGCCTCCAATGAGGCCTGTGTCCATGCCCTGGGCAAAAAAGCCTGCATTCAAAGCCCCCTCAACGACAATCAATGCAAAGAGTAGTGCATAGCGAAAAAAGAGCTGCGAGTTTTGCGGAAAATCGGGAATGCGGTCAATTTGGTGGATGGTTTTAAAGCGTCGTTGCTCAAGGGTCTTGAGTTCTGCGTCCTCAGCCAAAGATTTTAAAAAAGCACCTTGGGTGTCGGTCAGCTGGCGTGCTTTACGGTCAAACTCAGAGGCCATCGATTCTGCCTTTAAGAGTAAAAATTTTCTCTCAAAGCCCGTGATCAATGAATCCAATCCATTGATCGATTGTGTGAACAAAAGATTGGCGGCCAAGCGTGCTGTGTTGATATGCTGGAGGACATCGGACTCAAGACTGGTCAACTCTTTGGCATGAAAGGCTGGCAGCCCCAGAGCGCCCAGACGCTTGGCATTGGCCGTGACGTCAAAGTGCTGAGAAATCAGATCGACATCAAAAGCGTCACTTGCATCGAGACTCCTTTGGCCTTTAAAAAAATTCAGCAGTTTTTTTAAATAACTCAACATGCCACTTTCTCATTGAAGATCGGCTTTTAGGGGCTGGGTCGATTTTCTCTCAGGTTTTGAGTCGTGCACCTTGGTTCGTACAAATACTACTGACAGGATGTGAAT
>DAISKH010000138.1:0-8435 GCA_036821105.1 Limnohabitans sp. | reverse complement strand
GTAGCGCAATTTCCCGATGTATTGAGAGACCTTGCCACCGGGCAACTGACCGCCCTCACCAGGCTTGGCGCCTTGGGCCATCTTGATTTGAATCTGATCGGCACTGTTCAAATACTCGGCCGTCACACCAAAGCGCCCTGAGGCCACTTGTTTGATGCGCGAGCGCAAAGAGTCGCCCGCTTGGAGGGGCATATCCACCTCCACTTGCTCCTCTCCGATGACGCTCTTTAAAGACTCGCCTAATTTGATAGGGATGCCCTTGAGCTCTTGACGGTAACGAGCGGGGTCTTCACCGCCTTCACCGGTATTGCTCTTGCCGCCAATCCTGTTCATGGCCACGGCCAATGTGGCGTGGGCCTCGGTGGAGATCGAGCCCAGAGACATGGCGCCTGTGGCAAAGCGTTTAACAATCTCGCTCGCACTCTCCACGCTCTCAAGAGGAATGGCCCGGGCGGGGTCGATCTTGAACTCAAACAAGCCCCTGAGGGTCATGTGGCGACGGCTTTGGTCGTTAACGAGTTGCGCGTATTCTTTATAGGTGTTGAAGTTTGAGTTTCGGGTGCTGTGCTGGAGCTTGGCGATCACATCTGGAGTCCACATGTGCTCCTCGCCTCGGCTTCTCCAAGCGTACTCACCGCCTGCGTCAAGCATATTGGAGAGCACGGGATCTTTGGAGTAAGCCAAGCGATGTGTGCGAATGGCCTCTTCGGCAATGGCAAACACACCAATGCCTTCCACTCGCGTGGCGGTGCCCGTGAAGTACTTCTCTACGGTCTCGGTATCAATACCGATGGCCTCAAAGAGTTGCGCACCGCAGTAGCTCATGTAGGTGGAGACACCCATTTTGGACATGATTTTGGAGAGTCCCTTACCGATGGCCTTCACGTAGTTGTAGATGGCCTTCTCGGCCGAGAGGTCTCCGGGGAGGTCTTGGTGAATGGCTTGCAGGGTTTGCATGGCCAAATAGGGATGAACGGCTTCGGCGCCGTAGCCCGCCAACACCGCAAAGTGGTGCACCTCACGCGCTGAACCAGTCTCCACCACCAAGCCCGCCGATGTGCGCAGGCCCTCTTTGACCAAATGCTGGTGGATGGCCGAGAGCGCCAAGAGTGCCGGAATGGCCACTTGGGTCGCGCTCACACGGGCGTCACTGATGATCAAAATATTGCGCCCGCTCTTGATGGCATCCACCGAGGCCGCGCACAGGGACGCCAATTTGGCTTCTACCCCTTCTTGACCCCAACTCAAGGGGTAGGTGATATCAAGAGTCTGGCTCTTGAATTTACCGTGCGTGTAGTCCTCAATGTGACGCAACTTCTGCATGTCTTGGACATTCAAGATGGGTTGCGAGACCTCAAGGCGCATGGGAGGGTTCACCTGATTGATATCGAGCAAATTGGGCTTGGGTCCAATGAAGGAGACCAACGACATCACGATGGCTTCACGGATCGGGTCGATCGGTGGGTTGGTCACTTGGGCAAAGAGTTGCTTAAAGTAACTGTAAAGCGTTTTGTTCTTGCCCGAGAGCACCGCCAATGGGCTGTCGTTGCCCATGGAGCCGGTGGCCTCTTCGGCGTTGGTGGCCATGGGGGCCATCAAGAATTTCAAGTCCTCTTGGGAGTAACCAAAGGCTTGCTGCAAATCGAGCAAACTCTCTTTGGTGGGATGGCTTTGGGGCTCCTCGGCGGAGCTCGAGTGAGTGGGGGCCGCTTGGACGTCATCCAAACGGATCCGTAAATTCTCAATCCACTGCTTATAAGGCTTGGCGTTGGCGAGACCCGCTTTGAGCTCCTCGTCATCAATCATGCGGCCTTGCTCGAGGTCGATCAAGAACATCTTGCCGGGCTGCAAGCGCCATTTGCGCACGATTTTGCTCTCGGCCACAGGGAGCACTCCTGACTCAGAGCCCATGATCACCACGTCCTCATCGGTGATGCAGTAGCGTGAGGGACGCAGTCCGTTTCTATCAAGCGTTGCGCCAATTTGACGACCATCGGTGAAGACGATGGAGGCTGGACCATCCCAAGGCTCGAGCATGGCGGCGTGGTATTCATAGAATGCACGACGTCTCTCGTCCATGGTGGCGTGCTGCTCCCAAGGCTCAGGGATCATCATCATCACGGCTTGGGAGATGGGGTAGCCGGCCATGGTGAGGAGCTCTAAGCAGTTGTCAAAAGTGGCGGTATCGGATTGACCCGCAAAACTGATGGGATAGAGTTTTTGAAGGTCCTCTCCCAAGACTGGAGAGGACATCACCCCTTCGCGAGCTTTCATCCAGTTGTAGTTGCCTTTGACGGTGTTGATCTCACCATTGTGGGCAACATAACGGTAAGGGTGGGCCAAGGGCCACTCGGGGAATGTGTTGGTTGAAAAACGCTGATGCACCAAGCCAAGTGCAGAGACACAGCGAGGGTCTGTCAGGTCATTGAAGTAAGTGCCCACTTGGTCAGCAAGCAAGAGACCTTTATAAATCACGGTGCGTGAGGACATGCTCGGCACGTAATACTCTTTGGAGTGTTTGAGCTTGAGGTTTTGGATGGCAGCGCTGGCCGTTTTGCGAATCAGATAGAGTTTTCTCTCAAGCGCGTCTTGCACAATCACATCGTTGCCACGACCGATGAAGACTTGGCGAATGAGGGGCTCTTTGGCACGCACCGTGGGGGACATGGGCATGTCTTTGTTGATTGGCACATCTCTCCAACCGAGCACCACTTGGCCAGCGTCAAGAATGGCGCGCTCCATCTCTTGCTCGCAGGCCTCTTTGGAGGCTTGCTCCTTGGGTAGGAAAATCATCCCCACACCGTACTCCCCCACGGGCGGGAGAGTCACGCCTTGCAAGGCCATCTCTTCACGGTAGAGAGCATCGGGGAGTTGAATCAAAATACCAGCGCCATCTCCCATGAGCTTATCTGCACCCACAGCACCCCGGTGGTCGAGGTTTTCAAGAATCTTCAAGGCCTGGGTGACCATGGAGTGACTTTTGACCCCTTTGATATGGGCCACAAAACCTACCCCACAAGCATCGTGCTCTTGGCTGGGATGGTACAAACCAGGGTGGTCTTCTTGAACAGAATGGGGATCGGCACGGTGCATGAAGCACTCCTCAGAACGCGGGGTTGGTAAAAGCGCGCAACCCAGCAAGGGTTAACACTGAAATGGACTGTGAGCATAATGGTTTGCAACAACAATGCCAAGCTTTTTAATTGGGGTCAGATAATAATTTAAAACAATCAGAAATGAGATCAATTAAATTAGGGTCAGAATACTAAAAATAACAAAAGAATTATTAAGTATTCTTTTGTAGCATTAAAGAACTTAAATGAGCCAACTGAGGCTGAATTCGGGGTAAATTCGGGGGCGATAGAGGCTTATTTTTGAGCGCTTCTTGGACGCCCCACCTTTGCAGGCTTTAATCGGCGGGGGGTGAGTTTTTGCAAATTTGAGACAAATTGCTCATCTCCCAAGGGCCACCCCGATTTGAGAGAGGATTCAATGCCTTTTTTTTGTGCAAAACCCAAACCCACACGCACCATTTCGGCGTACTGCACCTCTCGCTCAAAAGGAGTATTGCCCAGTTGCCACAAGGACTCGTGGGCCGAAATCAACGGGTCAACGCGTTGACCCACCCAATGTGCGTGACTCGACCAAGGGTACAACACCCCACGCACCTGGGAAGTCGCGTCATTGCTGGCGGGACCCAACTCGGGCTCTTGGGGTGCATCAAAACCCACAGGCAACCCCTCGGTCACACAAAGGCCATCCATGTAGACCAAGCTGCGCAGTAACCAAGGCTCAGCTTGCAAAACGTTGGAGCGAAAACGCCCCTCCCAAAGGGTGCCGGTTCTTTCATACTTTCGGTTAAAAAACTGCACATAACGACGACCCACGCTTTGCATGAAGAGACTCAAAGCACCTTCTTTGTCGGGGGTCACCAATGCGTGAATTGAGTTCACTAAAAACGCATAGCCGTGCACCTTCACATTGAGCGACTGGCTCACCTCAAGCCACAAACGGGCCATCACATCCAAATCGTCTTTGGAGCGGGCGATCGGTTGAGCGTTATTGCCGCGAACACAAACGTGGTGCACATGTTGGGGCAATTCGAGTCTGGCAAGTCTGGCCATGGCCGCTTTTCGTTTTTATGAGTCGAAATGTTTTGAGTCAACAGTTGCTGTTGCTGCTGTTGCTGCTGTTGCTGCTTCTATTACTGCTTCTGGCTGATGCTGAGCATCATCAGACTCGCTCGAAGTCTCGGCTTCAAGATTCTCTCCCTTGCCCAGCCTCAACTGTTCCAACACTCGGGGGTAGCGCTCCTTGGAAAGGCTCTCAAGCCCAAACTCCTCCAATAAAGCCATCAACCTCAGGGCGGCACTGCGCTTAAATTGACCCGTGTAGGTCGCAGTGATCAATTCATTTTTCATACTGTGCTCCCACCCCACGAGCTCAGTCACACTCACCTTATAGCCTTGGCTCTCGAGGTACAAGCAGCGAAGTACGTTGGTGAGCTGGCTCCCCATCTCGCGTGTATGAAGCGGATGACGCCAAAGCTCGGCCAGAGGCGTTTTGGCCAGACTCAGCGCTTTGCCTGCCTTTAGTTTGGCGGCAAGCTCCGCTTGACAGCACGGCACCAAAAATACCAATTGGGCCCGCTTGGATAAAGCAAACTCGATGGCATCATCACTTGCTGTGTCACACGCGTGCAGTGCCGTCACCACATCAATCTCCGAGGGGACTTCTTTGCTTGTGGCCGCCTCCTTGGCGCTGATGTTTAAAAACTCCATCCCCTTGAAATCAAGCTCCTTGGCGAGCGCCCTAGCGTGCTCCACCAAAGGCGCCCGGGTCTCAATGCCAATGACATGCAGTGGGAGCGGCTCACTCGAGCGGCTCAACTGCTCGTAAAGCATGAATCCTAAATAAGACTTACCACAGCCGTGGTCCACCACCACCAAAGGGCTTAATGTGCGATCGATGTTGGCTAGGTTTAGAGTGTGGGCATTGAGCTCAGTCGCTTTTTCCATGAAGCACTGCCTCAAGGGCTGTGCCATCAATTGAATCAGGTGATTGACTTGTTTGAGTTTTCGGCGTGAGTCTTGGTTGAGTTGACCCTCGCGTGTCAAGATATGAAGCGCTTTCAATAAAGCGGCAGAGCCAGAGGTCCTCGGATCATCCATGGCAAATGCGCTGAGGCTTTGCTCTTTGATGCTGGTTTTTTGCTGATGCTCAGTGGCAACAGCCGTTTTTATGTGAGCGCGTTTGGTTTTCATCGAAGCAGTGTGAAATCTAAACTTGGACTACCCAAGATCCTGTTGTCCAAAGGATACACCCAGAACGCCCTCAGGGCCCAAAAGGTGTCCAATACTTGACTCTCGAGTGAAGGACTTAAAGGGCGAGCGACAGCACATAAAACAACTTGCCATCTTGTCCCCATTCAGTGAACTCACAAAGAATCCACAAAGAACCTACAATTGTCACAATTTTGAAACCTGCCTGGGGGGGGGTTGCCCCCCAGCCCACACCCGTTCTCATCAACGTACACCCCATCCAATGAAATCCCTCATGCACCCCCACTTTGGTGAGAACATGGGCGAGGTGCTGGTTTCTCGCAAAGGATAGTCCCTCATGGCCTTTCTCACCTTGGACGTTGGCAACACTCGATTGAAATGGGCCTTGTATGAGGCCCCTGTGCCAGGAGCGCGACTTTTACAGCAAGGTGCAGTTTTTCTAGAAAACATCGACCGCCTCAGCGAAGATGACTGGAAAGACCTCCCCCGACCCCAACAAGCACTGGGTTGCATTGTGGCCGGTGAGGCCATTCGCCGCCGTGTGGAAGAGCAAATGGAGGCCTGGGATTTGGTGCCGCGTTGGGTCGTGCCCAGCGCCCATGAGGCGGGTCTCTCCAACGGTTACGATCATCCCACGCGACTGGGAGCAGATCGCTGGGTGGCCATGATCGGAGCCTATGCCCGCATGGAGCAACTCACCAAACCCTTGGGACTGCCTCCTAAGCCCATGGTGGTCGTGATGGTGGGGACCGCAGTCACGGTAGAAGCGATTGATGCTCAGGGCCGTTTTTTAGGAGGCCTCATCCTCCCAGGTCACGGCATCATGCTCAGAGCCTTGGAGTCGGGGACGGCCGGGCTTCGAGTGCCTACGGGAGAGGTCAAACCCTTTCCCACCAACACCTCAGATGCCCTCACCAGCGGAGGCACCTTCGCCATTGCAGGGGCTGTCCAAAGGATGGTGGAGCACTTAAAGGGGGAAAGCGGCACCGAGCCCCTGTGCTTTATGACGGGAGGTGCGGGCTGGAAAATGGCACCCAGCATGTCCACTCCTGTAGAACTGGTGGAGTCCCTGATCTTTGAAGGACTCTTGGTCATTGCCCATGTCAGGCGCTTGGAGCCTAGTCACGCGGTTTGATCACTGCGTCGATTTGTGCAAAGGCTTGCATGGAGATGGCACACAGCGAGCAACAAACAGCTAACAACAAAAGAACAAAGAACACAGCACGCTGCCCTCAGTCTTTGGGCCATTTCGCCTGTGATTTAAGCCCCAATTGCGCCCAACCTGCATGGCCCATCTGATTCAACCTGGTCACGTTGTTTTGATAGATCTGAGAGACATCGGGATGATGTTCTGTTGCCCATTCAATGTCCGCCTCTCTGAGCAAATGCAGGGTCGGATAGGGTGAGCGGTTGGTGTAGTTCTCCGGATCGTTGATCTCGGTATGGGCAAATTGGTAGTGCGGGTGAAAGTGCGCAATTTGAAGTTGGCCCACCGCTCGTTTGGCTTTGAGTAGACGTTGAGCCGACTGCACCAACGATAAAAAGTCCCAAAAGTCTGCACACACATTGGGCAAGACCAAGAGCGTGGTCACTGGCAGGGTAGTCTCTGGGCTCAGGTGAACTTCTTTGGAAACGCCCTCTTTGGGCGGATTAAGAATGGCATTGGGTATGTTTTCTGGGGGTTGAGTGGTTTGTTTGGTTTGAGGGGTGCTAGAGACTTGCATTAAATAAGTGATCTCTTGGCCCAACCTCTCGAGCGCCTCTTCCTCTGAGTCACCGCCATAAAGCGCCATTCGCACACTACCCTGTCTCCAAACGCTTTGGGCAAATGGACACAAGTTCAAGCCAATGACCGCTTTCTCCAACCAATCTTCGGTTTCTTCCAGAACGCGAAGCCCAAAAGAATCCTCTGCTGTTGCTGTTGCTGTTGCTTTTGCTTTTGGGTTCTCGTTTTCTTTTTCGTTTTCTGTGACGATCCCCTTGCCCATTCCCCTGCTAGAAGTATTCATAGCTCACGCGCCTTCTTGCAACCTCAAGCGCTCAAGGGAGGACAACTCTTTAGAGACTTGGTACGCCCCCACCATCCCCAGTAAGCACAAACTGCCCGTCACTACCCAAGTCCACTGCCAGCCCCCACTCACCGCAGCAGCCCAAGCCACCAGTGGGGGGCCGACAAACTGCCCCAGAGACGACCACTGCTGCATCCAGCCCACCGTGATGGCCACACACTCTTGTCCTGGAGAGAGCCTCACGGCCAAGGCAAACAAAGTACCAGGCACCAATCCCCCAAGGGCAGAAAAGAGTAGCACTCCGGCCAAACGCACCGCAACGGGCAGATTCACTCCACCAATTTGTGCATAAGCCAAGCCCGCACCCACGGCCATGCTGATGTAGCCCAGCCAGAGTAAACGAGGTGCGTACTCTGGCATTGTCCCCGTTGAATTTGCAGTTGAAGGTGATTGCGCACTTGATTGAACTTTCCTCGCCAACACAAAACCCGAACCCACATTGCCCACCATGTTGACCAAGGCCACCAACGCACTCACCCAACCGGCCGTGAAGGAAGAATTGCCCAACTCGGTCGTGATGGTGGGTAAAAAACCAATGACAGCAATCCACTGACCGGAGTAGACCCCAAAGCACAATGCAATGAGCCAAGGGCCTCGCACACTGAGAGTTCTTTTAAGACGAACCCCTACCCCCGAGGTCCAGGGATTGAAGGGCGTGGTTGAGGTCAAGCTCGGTGGCTGCGCCCCAGAAAAACTCTGCCCTCGCTCACTCAACTCGGCCAAGTGAGCATGGGAGGGCACTCCTTGGTAGACCCCCCAAGCTGATAAAAATGTAACGACAGAGAGCAGCAACCACCACGCCGACCAACTGCTGGCTCCAATGACCCAGGGACCCACCCAAAGTGCCAACGCTGCACCAATGGGCATGTAGGCAGCCCACCAACCCAGGGTTTTGGGTAAATCAGCGGGGCTCACCAATTGGCGAAGCAAACTGGGGGCCGGCATGGCACAGAGCAAAAAACCAAGACCCTCAAAAAATCGAGTCAGTAAGAGCGTGGCCGGTGTTTGCGCGCTTGCCCCCAAAGCACTGGCCAATCCCAGCAGCACCAAGCCCGTGAGCATGCAGCGCTTCAGACCCAAGACA
>DAISKH010000137.1:0-8467 GCA_036821105.1 Limnohabitans sp. | reverse complement strand
AAACCCATTGCCGAGCATCAAGCAATTCAACTAAAGCTTGGCGAGATGGCCACACGCGTAGAAGCGGCCAGACTATTGGTAGAGTCTGCGGCGAAAGCTTACGATTCTGGTGAGCGATGCGATATGGAGGCTGGGATGGCAAAATATTTTGCCTCTGAGGCCGCTCTTGAAAACGCCATTGAAGCGATGCGCATTCATGGTGGCTACGGATACTCAAAAGAGTATCCCATTGAGCGACTTCTGAGAGATGCTCCACTGCTATGCATTGGCGAAGGTACCAACGAGATGCAACGAATCATTATTGCTCGGCAGTTGGTGGCTCGAAATCCCATTTGATGCCTGTGGTCCTGAACAAAGTTTTATGATTCTTGCTGGCTTTAATGAGTCTGATCGGGTTGTGTGCAGTTATTTGAGCATCGGCAAAACATGTCCGTTTGAGAGCTAGGCATGTTTTATGCAGATAAGGGGAATGAGAGTTGCCGTGATTAGGTTTTGATCTAAAACGGCAAAAAAGTACCACCACTTGCACTAATCACATCCAAGGAGACGAGCCATGAAAACTGTCAAAACCCCCCGAAACTTATTGACCCAGCAGTTGTCATTTGCCATCTCCACCAGCACTTATGCCGAGCAAGATTTGGAGACTGATCGTATGCAAAAAACCTCCAATCCAGATCGTTCTCAAAAAGTGAGAAATTTGGAAGGAGGTAATATTTTGATCACTCAAAAAAATGTACGAAACCTACTTGATCAATTTGCTGCCAACGCGCTAGAGTCCTAAGCGAATATGATATGGCATGGCTTTAGTATCTTTCTAGGATATTGCTTAATTGGTTGAAGAATACTTAAAACAATCGAACCTAAAGATTCAGATCTAAAAAAAGAAAACCCATCTGGTGCTCGATGGGTTGGGGCTTTAATTGAGTAATTAAATAATGGAGAATGTTTATCTAAGCGATTGGAGACGTTCTTGAACATCTCGTTTGCCCATTTTACGGACCGCTGCAATGGCCAAGAGTTGACTGGTACGGGGTTTGGATTTTCCGTGTTCCCACTTGAGGATGGATTGAGCTGTGACACCTACCAAGGAGCCCATTTCTTGAGCGGTGATGGATAGTTTTTTTCTCAAACTCGCGAATCCATCTGCTCTGAACCGAATGGGACTGCCATCTTGCGACTCCTCGGCCTTGAGAGGTTGAGGAGTGTGTTTACTCAATTTATTGACCAATGCTTCAAGCGTTGCTACTCGGCGCTTGAGTGCTGCAATATCTGATCGGTATTGGGCCGAAGATTTTTTTAAGCTAGGTGTTTCAAGCTTGATTTCTTTTTTAGCAATGCGCGCAATTTCAGACTTCAACTGGTTGGCAAAAGTACTCATAAAAATGTAGATAAAAATTTTAAAAGTTTATTTTACTTGGATATTGTTCAGATAAAAAGCCGCTAAGAAGTCAAAATATCGTTACTGTTGGCAAAATGAACACTTTTAGATGCTTAACTACTCGCTTTTGTCGTGCGTTTATCCAAGAAGAGAGCTGAAGTGGCTCGCACCGTAATAAGCCAATGCCATCAGTACGAGCATCACAAGAATTGCTTTTTGAAAGCGAACTTGACTGCGCAAACGTTTTACCTCAGTCTCGAGGGCCGTCTGTTGAGCGGAGAGATCTGCCACGTTGCCTTTTAATTTTTTTAAGTCTGCTTGTAATGTTTTAATGCTATTTAAAGCACTACTCAGTTGAATCTCAAGTTCACCTTCAGGTATTTTTTCATCGGAAGGAGTAGGGGCCTCGTTGTCTTTGGCTGCCATGTAGTTGCGAGCCTTATCAAGTACTTTGGGCGCATGCTCGATGACATTACTCCAAGGAATTGATTTGAGGGCAGATAGCCAAGGGTGTGTCATGAGTTTCTCTGTGATAAAAAATTAAAAAAGAGCCTCGCTACCCCTTTTAAGGGATAGCGCCGATGGACTGATGGGCTGATGGGCTGATGGCCCGATGGTATCGCATTCAGTGATCAGGCTAAATTTTAAAGTGTACGCCTGCGCTCTCAAAACGCAAGGGTTAACCTGAGGGGTCAGCTTCCTGAGCGCCCAGTAACATCTCACCAGGCCTGCGTATTGATCACTTTGACAGACACATATGCGGGATAGGGCGCGTTTGCACGTCTTCTAGGTAATAACTCACGAGGTGTAAGGCTGTGTCAATTTTAGAAGAAAGCATTGGATATTCATGCATGTTGGTATTTTTGATCACTTAGATCAACGCAATGTTGATTTATCACAATATTATGATGACCGGCTGGAGTTGGTGAGTGCGTATGACCGGTTGGGTTTTTATGCGTACCATGTGGCTGAGCATCATTTCACGCCTTTGGGTTTGTCTCCATCCCCTTCGGTCTATTTATCCTCTGTGGCACAAAGAACTCAACGAATTTTGTTTGGACCTTTGGTCTACACATTACCGCTTTACCATCCACTTCGATTGGCTGATGAGATCTCAATGCTGGACCACCTCAGCAAGGGTCGGTTACAACTGGGCGTTGGCCGTGGTGTGTCTCCCATCGAAGTGGGTTACTTCGGTGTCGAACAAGAGGACTCTCAGCCCATGTATTTGGAGAGTTATCAAGTCTTAATCCAAGCGCTCACCCGTGAGGTGGTTGACTTCAAGGGGAAGTACTTCGAATACAAGCAAGTGCCCATGGTTTTGAAGCCTTTTCAAAAGCCTCACCCACCCATTTGGTATGGCGTGGGTAATGCTGATGGTGCCGACTGGTGTGTGGCCAATTCAGTCAACTCTGTGGTGAATGGTCCACTGGAGAGGGTTAAAAACATCACCGATCGCTTTTGGCAGCAGTGGGCCACCAAAAGCCCGAAACGCTCTGGCGCCCCCTTGATCGGAACTTCTAGGCACGTCGTGGTGAGCCAATCATCGCAAGAGGCTCTTGATATTGCCAAGCCTGCATATGAACAATGGCACCGAAGTTTCATGCACCTCTTTAATATGCATGGAATTAAACCTCAATTCAACGCTTTCCCAGATCGTTATGAAGATGCGGCTGAGGCTGGTCTTATTACTGCAGGTAAGCCTCAGGACGTTTTGGATTTTTTAGTCGATCAAATTGAGCGCTCCGGAGTTAATTATCTTTTGTGCCGCTTTGCTTTTGGTTCATTGGAATTGAGGGATTCGCTCAATTCATGTGAATTATTCGCTAAACAGGTGATGCCTCGTATTCAATCTTTATAAGTTTTTTTCTCATCTACACTGGACCCCATCATATGCTTGGTTTCATCAAACAAAAGAAAATCGCTACAGGTTTCATCTCGTCCTTAATGGTCTTGGGTTATATCAGCTCGCTTTCCTCATTCGCTTGGGGGCAGAGTTGGCCTGCCAAAACAGTGAAATTCATTGTGCCCTCCGCTGCAGCGAGCAGTCCAGACCGTTTAACCCGTTTGGTCGCCGAGCAACTCAGTAAGAAATGGGGGCAAAGTGTCATTGTGGAGAATAAACCCGGAGCCACATCCATGCTGGGCACTGACTTTGTTGCCAAGTCTTCGCCTGATGGCTACACGTTACTTTCCACATTCACATCCTTTGTGCAAATACCTGCTCTCTTTAAAAACATCACCTACAACACCGAGCGTGACCTAGCACCTGTGACTCAAATGGTGGATGTAGAGACGATTTTTGTGGTGAGGGGGGACTCCCCCTACCAAACGCTCAATGATTTTGTCTTGGCCGCCAAAAAAGCCAAGGTACCTTTGAGTTTTGGCTCATTTGGCAGTGGTTCCTCGTTTCATATTTATGGTGAAAAATTGGCCAAGGCTAAAAATATCACACTGACCCACGTTCCATATAAAGGTGAGGCTTTGTCCACCATGGATTTGGTGGGTGGGCAACTCGACTCGTCATTCGCCTCGATTGGAACTGCACTGCCGTTTCTCAAATCCGGTAAGCTCCGAGCACTCGGAATTGTGATGCCCAACCGTTCAAATATATTGCCTGATGTTCCAACGTTTTTGGAATTGAATGCAAAACCCCCAGATATCACTGGCTGGTTTGGTGTCTTGGCGCCAGGCGGAACTCCGGAGGCTATTACAGTCAAAATTCAACAAGACATCAAAGAAATCCTAGAGCGTCCTGAGAATACCAAAATACTACATGAGCAGGGGATGACGCCGATTTTGAGCACTCCAACTGCATTTGCACAGAAAATTCACGAAGATCTTCAGCGCTGGCGAACGCTCCTACCCGAGGTCGATATTCATCCTGGGGACTGATGGGTGCGATTATTGCCTGGTGTGAGTGAGCCTTGTGGACTGCAGAAAATCTAAAATCTCCATTCCCAGTTCATTTTCCTCGGTGTTGAAATGGGCCACGATGGACATGTGGTTGTGGTTTTTCTTCTTGAGAAGCTCCATCGGGGTATTTCTGGCTTTTGACAAATTGTCAACAAATTCTTGTGCGTAAGTGTCTAGCATTGGATTTTCAAACTCTGCAATGACGCTCAGAGTCGGGACCTCACTCAAAGCACAGTGGGTGAGCGGGGACTTGATGGCGTAGCTCGCTTGGTCTTCTCCGAAATAGGCTTTGACTCCCTGGGCATTGGGGTTCGTGGGTAAAGCATCAGCTTTTAACC
The DNA here is from genome assembly GCA_036821105.1 of Limnohabitans sp. Classification (GTDB taxonomy): domain Bacteria; phylum Pseudomonadota; class Gammaproteobacteria; order Burkholderiales; family Burkholderiaceae_C; genus Limnohabitans. The sequence continues at coordinate 3,835 of DAISKH010000137.1, read as the reverse complement.
GAGCAGAGATGAGCACCAAGGCTTTGATGTTCCGACCCCAATAGGCCACGGCAGGATCAAAGACACAGGATGCAGCATGGGTGCCTCCTGCAGAATGGCCGATTAAAAAGATCTGTTCAGGATCTCCCCCATACTCACCAATGTGTTGGTGTGTCCAATCAATCACTTGTGCCACGTCAATACCGCCTTGGGGATAACTTGCTTTGGGCGCTAGTCGATACTCCATATTGATGCCAACATAGCCTTGATTGGCAAACCAATAAAGCACATTGTCATAAAGTTCATCGGTGGTATTCTTTGAGCCTCTGACGAATGCACCACCATGAACGAATACCACAACAGGGGCTAGATTTGCTCCTTTGGGCTGGAAGATGTCCAAGATGTTTTGAGGATCGCTTGCGTAGGGAATATTTCTGTGAACGGTGATATTTTCTTTGGGTGAAACGCTAAGAATTGGATCGTACAAGTCCTTGACCTCTTGTGTGTATTTTTGAAGATCGCTGGTCCAAAGCGGGCCCATGGCCAGCAAGCGAAGCTTCAAATTCTCAGGCGTTGCTTTTAAGATGTGTTTCATGTGTTTCATGTGTTACTTTGTACGGTTTTCCAAAACTGAGACGCTCCACCATGAGCTCCTTCAAAGATTGTATGTCCAGTACCTTTGCCTTGGCGTTCAGTGGATTCAGAGTTCACTGCTTTAAAGCATGGTTTCAATGCATAGGATCAACTTTCTTGCCAGGGTGTAAAAGGGCCTTAACGCTGAGCCCATTTGACCTTTCAAAATTGATGGACTCGAAGTTACGGTCGTTCATTTAAAGCTCGAGGCTTGGTGCTGTTCAGAATTTGCCGATTCATTGGTTTGTAATTGAATGGCAATTTGAATGTCTCTTGTATTGAAATTGAACCGCACCGATGAGCAATTGGTGACACAATCCGAGTGTGGCAGGCTCATACCCCAAGATGTGGATGGTGCAGATGCCACAAGTCACAGAGTCTGTAGCGTATGGCCGATCCGGCAAACAACCCCCCAATTCATGAAGTCCTCCAAGATGTATTTGGCTTTGAGCATTTCAGAGGTCTACAGCAATCCATTGTCGAACACGTGGTCTTCGGAGGGGACGCCTTGGTGCTCATGCCCACTGGGGCAGGAAAGTCGCTTTGCTACCAAATTCCCTCCCTGGTTCGCTCCGGCGTAGGAGTGGTGATCTCACCTCTGATTGCCTTGATGCAAGATCAGGTGGATGCCTTGACGCAATTGGGGGTCAAAGCCTCTTTTTTGAATTCCAGTTTAGACGCTGAAACCTCACGGTTGGTGACCCAACAATTGTTGAGCGGCGAGTTGAAATTGATCTACGTCGCGCCTGAGCGACTCCTGAGTCCAGGGTTTTTGGGGATACTGGATCGACTTCGTCATGGACCTGGGATAGCGCTTTTTGCGATTGACGAGGCGCATTGTGTGTCTCAATGGGGACATGACTTCAGACCCGAGTATCGGCAGTTGACAGTCTTAGAAGAGCGTTTCCCAGGTATTCCGCGGGTGGCCTTGACTGCCACAGCAGATGCGCCTACGCGAGCTGAGATTGTTGAGCGTCTCTCACTGGAGTCGGCCAAGCAGTTTGTCTCCAGTTTTGACCGACCCAATATCCGTTACCGCGTTTTACAAAAGGATGGTGCCAAGCAACAGTTGGAGCATTTTTTAGAAGCAGAGCACAGCAACGACTCAGGCATTGTGTACTGCTTGTCTCGTAAAAGCGTGGAAGACACGGCGCAATGGCTCAAGCTTCGCGGCTGGGATGCCATGCCCTACCATGCGGGGCTCAGTGCTGAGGTGCGCAATGAGCATCAAAAGCGGTTTTTACGTGATGAAGGTGTGATCATGGTGGCCACTGTTGCGTTTGGGATGGGGATTGATAAGCCCAATGTCCGTTTTGTGGCTCATTTGGATTTACCTAAAAGTATGGAGGGCTATTACCAGGAAACGGGTCGAGCAGGTCGAGATGGTTTGCCTGCCAATGCTTGGATGGTCTATGGATTGGGAGATGTGGTGAATCTTCGCAAAATGGTGGATTCGGGTGAAGCGTCTGAGGACCGAAAGAGAGTTGAGCGGCAAAAACTCAATGCTTTACTGGGGTTTTGTGAGTCCACCACATGCCGTCATCAAGGAATTTTGCGCTATTTTGGTGAAACACACCCAGGCTCATGTGGCAATTGCGACAACTGTTTGGAGCCAGTGCAGACTTGGAATGCAAGTCTCCTGGCTCAAAAAGCCTTGTCCTGCGTATACCGAACTGGTCAGCGTTTTGGGGCGACTCACTTGATCGATGTCTTGATGGGAAAAGTCACCCCTAGCGTCACACAGTTCAAGCATGAGCAAGTGAGTACCTTTGGAATCGGAGCTGATCAAACCTTGGCGCAATGGAGCAGCATTTTTCGCCAACTGGTTGCAGCGGGTTTCCTGGAAGCCGATATAGAAAATTATGGTGGGCTTAGGTTGGTCCAAGAGATGGTCAGACCCGTGCTCAAAGGCGAGCAAGAGGTATGGATGCGAAAGGACACGGGTTACTCCAAGAATAAAGTGCTCAAGTCTGCCGTTAAAACTGTGGTTCAACGCACTTTTGAGACACCTATGGAAGAAGCCCTGTGGCATAAGCTCAAGGCCAAGAGAACGGAACTGGCCAAAGAGCAAGGCGTGCCCCCATACGTGATCTTTCATGACAGCACCTTGGAGGCAATGGTAAAAGCAAAGCCCCAGTCCTTGGCTCAAATGAGAAATATTGGGGGTGTGGGGCAGACCAAACTGGAGCGCTACGGGCAAGAGTTCGTTTCTGTATGCCTAGGTGAGACATGACAGGTGTTAACTGAACAGTGAAAAGCAAAGTGAAATGCAAAGTGAAATGCACAGTAAACTAACCAGTTAAATTTCTAGTTAAGTACCCAACTCGCAAGCGTTTCTAGGCAGTCTTTAGTGAAGAGGTGATGCCAGAGCGCCGTGTAGAGGTTTCTTTCAGTCTTTTGTGGGACGAGAAAGACCCGTTTACTCATGTCCATGCCTAAGCCAACGATGCCGTAGGGGAGAGTAGGGTGGTTCAGAGATTCCTATTGGACAATTCCGTCGCTCTCATCCCCAGCCCTTTGCAAACGGACGCCAAGGATTCCATTTTGATGATTTTTTTACCCTCAAAGAGGAGCAAATTTTGTAACTCCGTGATCAATTCACTCGATTGGGACATTCCTCCCGTGAGATAAATGACATCGGGATTCACTTGGGCAGCGGTGATGGTTTCATTGACCACGTCAACAACTTGTTGGATGGGGCGGTCTAAAAAGGTCAAAAATTGAGCGTGTTCAGTATGAACTTTGAAGTTGGGTTCTACGAAAGAGAGATCGTTGCTGAAGTGGGATTGATTGGAGATTCCGATCTTGAGTCTTTCTGATTCAATCATGAGTTTGTGCTGGAGTTGGAATTCCTGAGTGGTCAATAGTCGCTCTAAAAGTTCAGGGTGTTGCGCGTCCTTCATCAATTGTTCGATGTTGTATTTGGCTTGTCTGAATCTGATTTGAGCTGGTAAATCTCGCGTTGAAATGGCATCTAAAAACAATTGCACTGGGACAGGGAGATTGTTTTTAAGAAAGCTTCCCTTGCCAAAAGAGGGCATAAAGGCTGCCCAGGCAATGCTTTGATCAAAATCAGTCCCCCCAATTCGAGAACCCACATTGGCCAAGACGCTTCGGGGTTCACCCTTTACACCTGTTGCCAACATAGAGCAATCGGTGGTGCCTCCTCCGATATCAATGATGAGTATGTTTTGTGACTCTTGGGGGTCTGGGTGGGCTGGGT
>DAISKH010000136.1:0-8511 GCA_036821105.1 Limnohabitans sp. | reverse complement strand
GGGGGGTACCCCGCCCAAGCAGCTTTAGCCAAAAATCCCCCGTTTGATCCGGTTAAAGACATTGCCATGATCTCAACCGTTACTTTTTATCCCTTCATCGTTCACGTACTCGCCACCTCCCCTTACAAAAATTTAAATGATCTCATCACTGCGGCCAAATCAAATTCAGCCAAGATGAACTATGCAAGCTCTGGCTTTGGCTCCATCCATCACCTCTCATCAGAGCTCTTCAATGTGATGGCTGGAACTGAAATCGTTCATATTCCCACCAAGGGTGGTAGCAATGCCATGACAGAGCTTATGGGGGAACGCGTGGACATGTTGATCGAAGCGCCAACTTTGTCCTTACCCTTCATAAAATCGGGAAAGATACGTGCTTTGGCTGTGACGTCGAAAGAACGACTCAAAGCCCTGCCTGATGTTCCCAGTGTGTCGGAGAGTTTGCCTGGCTACGAAGTCAAGTCTTTCATTGGCGTGGGGGTTACGGCCGGAACACCAGTGGAGATTATTAAGCGACTCAATTTAGAGATTCGTAAAATCATAGACGATAAAGATAACCACAAGGCGTTGGCAGACCTCGGCGGGGATCCTCAGTCGAGTACCCCAGAGGAGATGCAAATTTTTGTGGACAATGAATACCAAAAATGGCAACGAGTGATAGAACTTAGAAAGATTGAAAGACAATGACCAAGGATGAAAAGCCTCTAGGCCCCAAAAAATTCAGCGCCGACCGCCTAGGACAATATGCTCTAGAGATCATGCATGCAAGAGGCATGAGTAAGCAAGAGGCAAAAACAGTCGCTGATGCACTCATTTGGGCAAATTTAAGGGGCATGGATACCCATGGTGTAAGTCGAATTCCGATGTATATGCGCATCATCGACAAAGCCGAGATGGATCCTAAAGCACAATTAAAACTGCTCCACGATACGTTAGCCGTCAAAGTGATCGAAGCCAATCGAAGTGCAGGTCCTTTGGCCATGGGATGGGCCAGTGACTTGGCCATTGATATGGCCAAAAAAACTGGCATCGGTATGGTCATGGTGCGAAACACCACCCACACAGCAGCGCTTGGAATCTTTTCAGAAAAAGTTGCCAAAGCGGGCATGTCTTGTATTGCGATGGCAGCTTCTAGGCCCAATATGGCCTATTACGGCGCAAAGGCCGCTGGAGTCTCTACGGCTCCATTTTCGTTGGCTGTGCCAGGTCCTGCAGGACAACCGATCATTTTGGACATGGCCTCTGGAGTGGTCTCCATGGGTAAATTGTTACAGTACAAAGCAAAGAAACAAACGCTCGAACCAGGATGGGCCCTCGATGAAGAGGGCAATGAAACCACCGACTCTCAAGCCGCCTCGATCCCTCTCCCCCTTGGTGGACCTAAAGGCTCAGGGCTATCCTTGATGTTTGAGCTCATGACGAGTTTGCCGCTCATGAATCCACTCGTTGGACATTTTTTCTCGGGTGAACATGAGGCGCAACGTCATTGTCAAAACGCCATGATCATTGCGATGGATATCCAACAATTTTGTTCTCAAGAAGATTACCAAAAAGAAATTGTTCAGTGTGTTCAAACCCTCAAAGCTTTGCCTGTTGATGAAAAAGTAGGTGAAATCTTGATGCCGGGAGAACGGGGTTATCGTGAACGGGAGAAAAGGCTCATTGAAGGTATTGCAATTCCACCAAACTTATTGAAAACACTCAATGAGGTTGCGGTGTCACTTAGTGTTGAACCTCTGAGCTAAAAATTTTCACTATTCAAAACAATCAATTTCATACAAAAAATTTTCAATATGCTCCATGATTTACTCATCAAAGGTGGTTTGGTCATTGACGGTACTGGCGCTCCGGGGGTTCACATTGATGTAGCTGTGAATGCTGGCTTGATAGTGGCGATGGGCCCTGATTTAAAGGTTTCTGCTAAAGAGGTGATTGATGCAAGGGGTTTGGTAGTTTGTCCAGGCTTTATCGATATCAAAACACATTCTGACTTTACCCTTCCCATCAACCCAAAAGCTGAAAGTAAACTGAGGCAGGGTGTCACCACTGAGATTATTGGCCACTGCGGTTTTTCTGTGGCTCCTTGTTTACCTGACCGGGTTAAGCTCTTGGCCGATTATTTAAATCCCAGTGCACCATGGCTTCCCTTTAAAGCCATGGACTTTGAGGAATATTTGCAAACATTTCCTGCAACTTCACTGAACGTTGGTATGCTGGTTGGGCATAACACCCTTCGATTGATGAGTATGGGTATGGATCAACGTGCGCCAAGTGAGCAAGAAATGAAGCACATGCAATCCATGCTCGAGGAGGCACTTCAAGCCGGCGCACTAGGAATGTCCACAGGACTCTTCACCTCCCCGGGATCCTATGCTCAAACAGATGAGATTGTAGCCTTGGCCAAAACACTTGAATCACACCATGCAGCTTATTTCACTCACCTTCGCGATGAATCCAATGGCGTGATGGAGGCCTTGGAGGAGGCCATTGCGATAGGTACAGAGGCCAGAGTTCACGTTCAAGTAGTGCACTTTAAATGTTCTGGTCTAGACAATTGGGGCAAAACCACCCAAGCTCTTAAGCGAATGCAACAAGCCAGGGATACAGGCGTGGATATAGATTGCGACGCTTACCCCTACACGGCTGGAAGTAATCCACTTAAAAATATCCTGCCACAGTGGGTGCAAGCCGGTGGGGTACAAGCGATGCTCGAGCGATTAGCCCAGGTCCAAGTGAGAGCCAAAATAAAGGAGGATATTGATCGTGAGGGTTTGAACAATTGGGGCAAGATCGAGTCTTGGGATGCGGTTCGCATCTCCATCTCCCCCAACCTACCCCAAAGTGCAGGTAAAACCATTGCTCAATTGGCAAAAGAGTCCAATGCTGAAGCCATCGATGCACTGTGTGATTTTTTAATTAAAGATCAGGGTGCAACCCGGGTGTTGATTACCTCTATTTCTGAAGAAGATGTGAAGAGCTTAATCAAAAGCGACAGCACCCTGGTGGGCTCAGACGGTAATTGCGTAGCCGACTATGGTGTGGTCAGTCAAGGTCTACCGCATCCTCGTTTTTATGGCACATTCCCCAGAGTACTCGGGCGATATGTCAAGCGCGAACAAGTGACCACACTTGAACGAGCAATTCATAAAATGACTGGCGCCACGGCTCGGGCCTTGAAGCTCAAGAGCCGCGGCTTGTTGAGAGTGGGAATGTGTGCTGACATCACTATATTTGAACCCGAAGTCTTCTTGGATATGTCAACCTATGAAAAGCCCCATCAATACCCTGCTGGCAACAACACGTGCGTGGTGGTTAATGGCGTTCAAGTGATTAAGCACTCCCAACACACTGGTGCTACGCCAGGAGTTGTACTCAAACGCAGAAAAAATGAACTAGGGCTTGTTGCATAACGCTATTGAATAAAACTCAAAGTCTTCTCAAGACACGGGCCACAGCAATTTGACCAGTTTTTTCATATCAAGCCTAGCAGCAATGCGCTCACCTGAGTCCTTCACACGTTTAAGTAAATCGTGGTGATTAACACGCGTCAACTCACCATCTTTTAGGACCTGTTCTCCCGCAATAAATACATCCTTTACGCTGCTTCCAGTAGCACTGTAGACCAAGTTGGAGACGGGATTGTAAAGAGGCAACCACTCAGGCTGGCTGGCATCAAAGAGAACAAAATCGGCTTCTTTACCCACTTCAACAGAGCCAATGCGGTGATCCAGTCCAACGCCTTTGGCTCCATTCAGAGTAGCCATCTCGATGGCATGTTCAGGAGGCATGACTCTTGGGTTCATGCGAACTTCTTTGTAAAGACATGCGGCCATTCGCATTTCTTGAACCATATCCACCACACCAGACGAAGCATGATCAGAGCCCAAGCTCACGTTCACACCCAAAGCCATTAACTCCGGGTGTTTACCCTCTCTCATGTAGCCATAACCATTGTGCAAAGAAGACGATGGGCTGCACACCAAAGTAGGTTTTCTCTTGACCAACAAGGCCACCTCATGGGGCTCGAGCCAACCAGAATGGACCAATATCATATTTTCATCCAAGACGCCCAAAGACTCTAGGCGTTCAATCTCCGCTTTTCCCGTGCCCAAAACACTGGCATCATGGGTTTGATAGGAAAAACATGCATGGGTTTGTAACTTGGCCTGATGTCGATTGGCCAGTTCTTTAAGCCCCGTGATCAATTCATCGCTCGCATTGTTCATCCCCCGAAAGGATGCAGACAGAGTCAAGCGTCCATGGTGACGACCCAAATAACGCTCAAATAAGGCCTCAGTTTTATCAAGACAAGCTTGGGTAGACTCGATCATGGATGGGGGCAAGATGCCCATGACAGACTTGGTTTTATCAAAGCAAGAACACGCGGCCACCAAACGCATGCCCGTGGCCATCACGGCTTCAATGGTTGCGTGAGGGTGATAGTTGCCTGGATCGGTGAAACATGTGACTCCGTGACGAAGCAACTCGAGTGCAGCAAAAGCAGAGCTTACCTCAACATCTTCTTCGCTATTGGCTGCTTCATAGGGATACATATGGTCATACAAAAACTGCTGGGCATTGGCCTCATCGGCTAAGCCACGCGAGAGTTGAAATGATGCATGCAAGTGATTATCAATAAAGCCAGGGGTGACAACAGCGCCTTTTGCGGAAATTGTCTTTTTGGCTTCCCATGTACTCTGGATATCAGAGGTTTTCCCAACGGCCACAAAAACTCCGTTTTGAATGGCCAGTGCTGCATCTCGAATGACTCGGCGCTCTTGGTCCACCGTGATGAGCCAATCGATGTCGGTCACCAATAAGTCACAAGAAGATTGTTGCTGCGAAGGGACTGAGCTATTCATAAGTCGATGATTCTCAAAGTTGATCAAGCTTTAGTCGGCTTTGATGTTGTTGTCCCGAATGATTTTCCCCCACCGCTCCAAATCTCTCTTAACGATTTCACCAAATCCTTCCATTGCCACACTTGAGGGCTCCATGCCAAGATCCCTGAGTTTGGCAGACATATCGGCCGATAAAACGGCTTTTCGAATGGCATCACTCAAAAAGAGTTGAATCTCTTTGGGAGTTCCCGCAGGCACGAAGGCACCATTCCATCCTTGAATGCTTGAACCAGGAAATAAGCTCTCTATGGTGGGGACACCTGGAAATCCCGGCAGGGGCTTAGCACTGCTCGTCATCAGCGCTCTGAGCCGATGAGACTGAACCAGGGGAAGTAAAGCTGAGGTATCAAACATACAATCCACCTCGGAGGCCAATAGCGCTTGCATCGCTGGACCATTGCCCTTGTAGGGGATATTTTGCAACTGAATCCCTGCAACGCTTTTGGCTAATTCCATGTACAAGTGTTGACCAGATCCATTGCCCGCACTTGAATAGTTGTAATGATTTGGTTCTTTCTTGGCCAATTGAATGAGTTCTTCAATCGTGCGAATGGGTGACTTTGCGTTCACAGCCAAGATGTAATCAAAGGTTGCAACTTGGTTGAGGGCTGCCAAATCTTTCACGACATCGTACGGCGTCTTTTGTAAACTGACCACAGTCACCATGGGTGTAGCTGCGTTAAAGACCATGGTATATCCGTCGGGTGCACTTTTGGCCACATAATCTACGCCAACAATCCCCCCTCCTCCACCTTTGTTGTCCACGATCACGGGTTGTGGCAAAGTGTCGGTTAAATGTTTCGCCAAAAGTCGTGCCACTGAATCCAACGTTCCACCAGGTACAAAAGGCACGATGATCTTGATAGGCCGATTTGGAAAACTCCCCACTTGCGCATTGACACTTCCGTGATGGACACCCAACAAGAACGCCAGACCAAAACCCAAGACAATTGACTTTAGAGTGAGATTGGAGATAAATGTTTTCATGCTGAAATCCAAAGGCTAATGCTCAAGGCTTAACGGGTAAATTGTGATGAATCCAACCGCTCACGAAATCAATCACCAATGCGTTACCCTCTCCGAGGATGAAGTGATCGGTGTTGGCAAAAAGGTGAAGGTCAGTGGGCTGTCCCGCATGGGCAAATAAATCAATTGATTGCTCAGTGGGGGTGACTGTATCGTTGGAGGGGTGGAGTAGCAAAAGTGGTCTGGGAGCAATTTGGCCCACCACCTCATTGGCCTTAAAGTCAAACATGCTTTGTACCACCTCATAGGGAAACTCAGTGATGGAGCCAGGGGATAATTGACTGCGAAGACCCGGTTGAATTGGCACAATGTCGTAGCGAGGTACCATCATCGACTCACCCAATGCGGCCCTCCTTTGTCCTTCTTTCATCATGTCGGTGAATTTTTTCCAAGCTGCATCAGAGGCATGTTGTTTTCTGAATTTCTTCTCCCCATCCCCCCATCCACCAGTGGAGATGCAGGCAGCTACCCGCTTGTCTACGCCTGCTGTGTAGATTGCGACAGCGGCACCAAAGCTGTGTCCCATGACACCAATGCTGGTCTTAATGACACAATCTTGGGTTTCAAGAAAGTTGATTGCGGCTTGCGTGTCCTTCACTTGTTCGAGACAAATGACCCGACCACGTTCACCTTCACTGTCACCACATCCTCGCATATCAAAGCGCAATGTGACATAACCCAATTTCTCAAATAGCTCAGTGGCAGCCATCGAGATGCCACCATTTTTATTACTTCCAAAACCATGAAGAACAACAACCGCAGCACGTTTCTCCCCAGGCTTCATGTCATCAGGGATGTGCAAGACGCCCTCTATTTTTAGGCCATCCGAGGTGAAGGATATTTCTTTTTGCATTCTTTTTCCAATCTTAAATTAACAACTAGATCTCAAAGGCTTTAGTGATGAGTATGTTCTTCATGAACATGTCCATGAGGCCACAGCAAGTAAAGCTCACGCTCATCTCGCACCAAGCTAACTCGCTTGCCAACGGGTAAGCAAACCTTGAGTGGGACATGACCAAAAGGCAAATCGGTCAAGATGGGGACTCGAGTTTTCGATCTCAAAAAGGAAATAACTGAGTTCAAATCAAATCCCCGATCATGTGGCGTCAACTTGTAATGAGTGAATTGTCCCAAAATAACTGCTTTTTGTTGATCCAAAACACCCGAGTAAAGAAGTTGCGTAAGCATGCGCTCGATTCTATAGGGGTGTTCCGCCAAGTCTTCCAAGAATAAAACTCCACCCTCAATGGTAGGGAAAAAAGGAGTCCCAAACAAAGTGCAGATGACACTTAAATTCCCTCCCCAAAGAACAGCATCTTTGGCGAGTACTGTTTTTTTCAAAGTGTTGATATGACTCTCACGCTGAAAAGCACGATATGAGGCTACACCCATTTTCCAACCTGTACCCTCCGATTGGGACTCGATGACATCGTTTAGACAAGCCAACGCAATCTCATCTGGTCTTTCAAGGGATAAATCATCCAATACACTTGGACCAGACCAAGTAACTTGTTTGGTTTTAGCAAGAACGGACAATTGAAATGAAGTGAAGTCACTAAATCCCACGAAACGAGTGCCTTTTTGAATGGCTTTTTTGATCTTTCCGTAAGGCAGAGAAGGTAATAAGCGCGTGAGGCCGTATCCGCCTCGAGACGTCAGGACGACGTCAGCGTTTGAATCACAAGCACGAGAAATTGATGACAGACGAGACGCATCGTCGCCAGCAAAACGCTGATGGGTACTCAAGACGCTTTGGTCAAGCTCTACCTCATGACCCAATGATTTGAGCAGTTTCACGCCATTTTGGAAAGCCCGCCGATCTCGCACGGCCCCACTTGGAGAGATGATGTATAAATTTGACATGACAAGTACAGGAATTCAGATTTTGAACTGCAATTATCTGTGCTTTTTGGACCAAAATTCTTGGCTTTTGCCTTGTCAGCCCTTTTAAGTTTGAAATTGACTTGATGAAGGCATATTTCTTGAATTGAACCGTATAGAAACATTCACAAACTCTGCGACTTAAGGGGCATCACAGGGACCTTGAAAATTAATGCGAATTGGCTTTTTCTTATACATCAGGTCATGAAATCCAATGAGATCCCCGGTCTGTCGGTTCAATAAGAGTTCATTTTCGAGTCCGGTTTCCCGTTCTAAAATTTTTGCACCTATTTGAAACTCATCAGACAAATTAACACCCAAAAACTTCTTGGTCTCAATGCTATTGACTCTCATGGCAAAGTAGCGTGGAGATTTAATCCAAAAATAGATATTTTTACCAATGACCTGAGCTTCAATCTCTATGGGAGTGGTTTTGATTTTCAAATGCTCTAATTTGGGTACATCCGCCTCAACCTCACAATGAAGCAAGTAAGTTTGAGTCCTTGCATATTCAGATGAACATGAAGTTATTAGTAAAAAAGAAAAAATTAGTCCGCTTCGCATGGCAGTTTCTCAGATGTAGAGGCAAATAATGAGTATTTTTCCTTTAATCAAACAATTATTTATCTTTTCGACGATGGAAATTAAATTTAATTTAATAAATATTATTCTCACTCAAATTGAAGATTGAATTCAATTTGGG
>DAISKH010000135.1:0-8517 GCA_036821105.1 Limnohabitans sp. | reverse complement strand
ACCCTCAAGAACTCCTCATCTTTAATGGGTCTTTATGTCGTCTCAGCACTGGGCTCTCGGGGGGTGGCTTTGTGCACCTTGATGGCTGAGGTCTTGAGCGCTCACCTCAACCATGAACCCCAAGCACTCCCCAAGAGACTTCTCAAAGCCATTGATCCGATGCGTTTCATGGATCCTTTATAACTTTAAGTTATAAATTTCTAATTTAAATATCGTTTGAGATATGACTATTACGGCCTACATTAATGGCCATGAATGATCTTTACTTTGTATTGGCTGGATTTGTCGTGGGCGCCGTCATTGGCCTCACGGGTGTGGGCGGGGGATCTTTGATGACCCCTATTTTGATTTTTTTCATGGGTATCAAACCCCACATGGCCGTGGGGTCGGACTTACTGTTCGCCTCCATCACCAAGTGCGGAGGCACCTTTGGGCTTTGGCGGCAAAAACTCATTCCTTGGCATATTGTGGCTAGGCTTTGTGCGGGATCGATCCCCGCGTCCTTGATCACCTTGTACATCTTGGACCAAGTGGGCTCTCAAAAGGAGGATGTGCAGTTCGTGATCACCCACACCCTGGGTGCGGCCTTACTCCTCACTGCGGCGTCATTGTTCTATAAAGCAGTGAAGACACGCCATCTACCGCCCATGGGCATGAGTGCAAGTGAAGTGCTGCATAAACACTTGGATCAGCCCAGCAGCGCTAAATCTGTCTCCCCTCACATTGGCTCCCCCCTATCGCCCCATGAGCTTGGCTCGAAGACTTTGAGCGAAGAAGTCCCCGACAACCACAAATCCGAAGATCACCCCTGGCTCACCGTACTCTTTGGCTTTGTCATTGGCTGCTTGGTCACATTGACCTCGGTGGGTGCAGGCGCCATTGGTGTTACCGTGCTCATGCTACTCTACCCCAAGATGCCTCTGCCGCGTATCGTTGCCGCAGATATTGCATATGCTGTCCCCATGACGCTGGTCGCCGGACTCGGTCACGCATCCATTGGCTCAGTGGACTGGCCACTTCTTGGTAAACTCGTGGCTGGCTCATTGCCGGGTATTTGGCTGGGCTCCAAGCTCATCACCCATACCCCCGAGCGCGTCATCCGTCTCATACTGAGTGTTCTTTTGACACTGGCTGGGACAAAACTCGTTTTCAATTAACATGTACCAATACACCCCTTTTGACCGTCAATTCGTGCACTTGCGCGCCCAACAGTTCCGTGACCAACTCGTTCGCCATTTGAGTGGTCAGTTGAGTGACGAGGAATTTCGCCCCTTGCGACTTCAAAACGGCTGGTACGTCCAACGCTACGCCCCCATGCTCCGAGTAGCCGTGCCCTATGGTGAGCTCTCGAGCAAACAGTTGCGTGCCTTGGCCACCATTGCACGAAAGTACGACAAGCCAGAGCCCACTCTATTTGAAGCGGCGCAGCACACCCAAAACCAAATTGACGCGCAAAGTTTGGTCAAGCACCACCCCAACCCTGTGCGTGCCCCAAGCCTGACACAGGGCTATGCCCACTTCACCACCCGACAAAACGTGCAATACAACTGGATTGCATTGAGCGATGCGGCCGATGTGATGGACCTTTTGGCAAGTGTGGACATGCACGGCATTCAAACCAGTGGCAACTGCATTCGAAACATCACCAGCGATGAGCTCGCTGGGGTTGCCCCCGATGAAATCGCCGACCCTCGCCCCTTTGGCGAGATCCTCCGGCAGTGGAGCACCTTGCATCCCGAGTTCGCTTTTTTACCGCGCAAATTCAAAATTGCCATCAGTGGCGCCAAAGAGGACCGAGCCGCCACTGCTTGGCATGATGTTGGACTGTTCCTAGAACGCAATGGCGCTGGTGAGTTGGGCTTTAAAGTCCTGGTGGGCGGTGGTATGGGGCGCACCCCCATCACTGGAGTGGTGATCCGCGAATTTTTGCCTTGGTCACAAATCATCAACTACCTTGAGGCCGTTGTTCGCGTTTATAACCGCTGGGGTCGTCGTGACAACATCTACAAAGCACGCATCAAAATTTTGGTCAAAGCTGAGCGTGTCAAATTCACGCAAGAGGTGGAGGAAGAGTTCACCCGCATCACCGTCGATGATGGTGGCCCCCACACCGTGCCTGAGTCTGAGCTCGAACGGGTGAGTCGCTGCTTTGTGGCCCCCGCTTTAGGCCAACCCGTGCTCGTTGAAGACTCGGCCAAGCTCCTCACACTTCAAGCCGATCCCGCCTACCAACGCTGGTTGCAACAAAACGTGGCCCAACACAAAAACCCAAGCCTCAGAGCGGTCACCTTATCTTTCAAACGCTTGGGACAAGCTCCCGGGGACGCAACGCCTGAGCAACTCGAGCGTTCAGCCGACTTGGTCGAGCGCTACTCCAGTGGCGAGGCACGCGTCACACATAGCCAAAATTTACTCCTTCCCTGGGTTCACGAGGAAAGCCTACCCGCTCTTTATTTGGAGGCGAAAGCTTTGGGCTTGGCCCAAGGCAATATTGGTCTCTTGAGTGACATGATCGCATGTCCAGGTGGAGACTACTGCGCGTTGGCCAACGCCAGAAGCATCCCTTTGGCCGCTCACATCAGTGAGAGGTACCAAGACCTTGATGAGCTTGAGGACTTGGGGCCGATTGATTTGCACATCAGTGGTTGCATCAACTCATGCGGTCATCACCACAGCGGGCACATCGGCATTTTGGGCGTCGACAAAGACGGCCAAGAATGGTACCAAGTGACCTTGGGGGGATCGGACGGCTCAGACCTGTCGGGCGTTCCCACACCAGGTCGGGTGGTGGGCCCCTCATTTTCTGTCCACGAGGTCCTGGATGTGATTGAAGCAGTGTTGGCCCACTACGTGAAACACCGTCAGCACAAAGAGACCTTCATCGATGCCTTGAAGCGTATTGGTTTTGACTCTTTCAAGGAAGTGGCCAACCATGCTCGACTGGCCCCTTTGGTAAGCGTTGCCTAAGGAAGGTACAAAAGAGAGGAAACTCTTTTTCACATGCCCTCTAGCGCTCTCCAACAATGACCCAGGCCCTTGGTTCCCTACCCGATTCGACCTCGACACCATCCATGAATTTATTGCAACACACAAAAGCCCTCCAGCCCCAAGCCTCTGATTGGCCTGGCGTGAGTCTGGCCACCAGCCACGATGAACACGCCCAACAGCGCGTATTGATATTGGACAACACGGTGGATCCCACTATCTTGAAGGATCATTTAAATGGTGTGGACCGTATCGATCTTCATTTCCCCAAATTCACCGACGGGCGCGCCTATAGCCAAGCCGTGATGCTCAGAAGACGTTGTGGGTTTACAGGGGACATTCGGGCCACGGGGGACGTGTTGGTTGACCAAATTGTGCAAATGAAACGAACCGGTTTCACCAGTGCCGTGCTAAGAGACGACCAAAACGCCCAGCATGCACAAAAGCTACTGACCCAATTCGTTGGTTTTTACCAAGGCGATGCCTTGGAGAGCCCCTTGTTTGCAAGGCACTGAATCTATAAGCAAGTTTGCTTCACTGACCTTTTACACTTTTACACTTTTATACCTTTACCCTTTTTTCTTTTTTTCCTTTTTTCTCCCATACCTTTTCCCCATCATGCAAGCCCCCATCAAGGCCACTGAACGTTTCGCTAAAGACCGCCCCGAGTTCTCATCTCTCTTGGGGCTCACGCGCGCGAGACTTTCACAAGCCGTCAAACAACACACTCCCATCAAGCAGGCTTCGAGTCTTGGAGCCGAGGATGTGGTGATCACGCATTTGCTCCAAAGCCTATCCTTACCGGCAACAGTTTTTGTACTAGATACGGGGGCCTTGCACCAACAAACATTGGCGCTCCTTGAAAGAACCCAAGCGGCGTTGGCCAACCACAAGACAGTGAGCGTCGAGGTCTATAGGCCTCAACTGGAGTCGGTGATCGAATTCATTCGTGACAAGGGTCAACTGGGCATTTATGACAGCATCGACAACCGCAAAGCGTGCTGCAACATCCGTAAACTCGAACCCCTCTCGCGCGCCTTGGCCGGACAAAAGGCTTGGATCACCGGACTTAGACGAGAGCAATCCAATACACGAGCACAAGTGCCCTTGGTCGACGAGTCCGAACTCGACACCAAGGGCTGGGTCAAGGTCAACCCCTTGATGGACTGGACGTGGGGGGATGTGTGGCAATACATCTCAACGTACAAAGTCGACTACAACCCCTTGCACGACGAGTTCTATCCCAGCATCGGTTGTGCACCCTGCACACGGGCCATCTCCATGGGCGAAGACTTTCGCTCAGGGCGTTGGTGGTGGGAGGACGAGAACGCTAAAGAGTGCGGACTGCATGTGAGTCATGCTCCGACTTGAAGAGACAACGAGGCTTAGCCCGGTCTAACTTTAGTGATTTGATTTTTTGAACTTTTGACTTTTTTTCTTGATTCACACTCTGCCATGAATACTCTTGCCCCCAACGAACGCCAAGAAGTGGCCAGCCACTCCTTGCAAGCCCTTAGCCAGTCACATTTGGACGGCCTGGAGCAAGAGACCATTTATTTGCTGCGCGAAGTTGCCGCAGTCTTTGAGCGTCCGGCCCTCTTGTTCTCCGGTGGCAAAGACTCCTTGGTGATGCTCAAATGTGCAGAGAAAGCCTTTGGCGTCGGCCGCATCCCCTACCCCCTCTTGATGATTGATACCGGGCACAATTTCGAGGAGGTCACCCACTTTCGCGATCAACGCGCCAAGGAACTCCAAGCGCACTTGATCGTCAGAAGCGTGGAGGACTCCATGAAACGTGGCACCGTTCGTTTGTCTCGCCCAGATGAGTCACGCAACGTGCACCAATCGGTGACTCTGTTAGAGGCCATTGAAGAATTCAAATTCGATGCCCTGATTGGTGGGGCCCGTCGAGACGAGGAAAAAGCCCGAGCCAAGGAGCGTATTTTCTCCCACCGCGACAGCTTTGGTACCTGGCAACCCAAGTCCCAACGCCCCGAGTTGTGGACCCTCTTCAATACTCGACTTCAACCTGGCGAGCACTTCCGGGTCTTCCCCATCTCCAACTGGACCGAGTTGGATGTGTGGCAATACATTGCGCGTGAAAAAATTGAGCTCCCCAGTCTTTACTATGCGCATGAGCGCGAGGTGGTCGAACGCCGAGGCCTATTGGTGCCGGTGACTGAGCTCACGCCCTTGAAAGCGGGCGAGAGCTCAACGCGAGAGATCGTGCGCTTTAGGACGGTAGGGGACATCACCTGTACCTGCCCGGTGGCAAGCTTGGCTGCGACACCCGAGGAGATTGTGATCGAGACCTTGAGCTCGGATGTGAGCGAGCGAGGAGCCACTCGAATGGATGACCAAACTTCAGAGGCGTCCATGGAAAAACGCAAAAAAGATGGTTATTTCTAAACTGACTGTCCGAAAACTCTCAAACGACTCCAAGCCTTAAGACTTGAAGACCGTAAAAAAACACCTAGAACTCGCCCACACCTCACGCTCATCTCCCCACGCCCCACTCACAGAGTGAACGAGCCCGAATTTCTACTCCAAAACCATGCCCAATTCAGCCCCCAACTCAGCCCCCGTTTCCACCCCAAGCACACTCGGTGCATTGAAATTCATCACCTGTGGCTCTGTCGATGATGGTAAAAGCACCCTGATTGGACGCTTACTGGTGGACACCCAAGCCGTACTTCAAGACCACTTGGCGGGTGTGCAACGCATGGGACAAACCGATTTGGCCTTGCTCACCGATGGCTTATCGGCTGAACGCGAACAAGGCATCACCATTGATGTGGCCTACCGCTACTTCTCCACGGAGAACCGCAAATTCATCATCGGGGACGCCCCTGGACACGAGCAGTACACCCGCAACATGGTGACCGCAGCCTCCAGCGCTGATGCGGCCCTGGTGCTCGTGGATGCCACCAAATTGGAGTGGGAGCGCGCAAGCCTTGAGCTCTTGCCTCAAACCAAACGACACACCTTATTGGCGACACTTTTGAGGGTTCCCTCTTTGGTCTTTGTGATCAATAAACTTGACGCGGTCAAGGACCCCAGTCTTGCCTTTAAGCACATCAGCGAGGCCTTGGACAAATTCGCCCAAAAAGCCAACATCACGGTGAGAGCCACGGTCCCCATCTCCGCCTTAAAGGGTTGGAATGTAGTGGAGAGTAAACACCACTGGTGTGGCTACACGGGAGAGAGTTTATTGAGCATTTTGGAGCACTTGCCCACCACGCCCCCTGACCTGAACGGACCGACCTGGATGTGTGTTCAGTGGGTAGAAAAGCAGCATGACTCGTCCCGCACCGATCAGGGTCGGCGTGTGTTTTGGGGACGAGTGGCATCGGGCCACTTAAAGGTGGGCGATCAAGTGAAGGTCCACCCCAGTGAGAGCACGGCAAGCGTTGCCCAAATTTTGAACGCCACCCGTCAAACCGAGGATCCACTTTTGGGGGTTGCAGGCCAAAGCGTGGGCGTGATTTTGGACCGCGAGGTCGATGTCTCACGAGGAGACTGGCTGATTGCGGCATCCAAGGACCCTCATCGCACCGCCTACCCCAGTGAGGCCAAAAGGAGCCTTAAAACCACGGTCGCCTGGATGGACTCAGAACCCTTGGTCAAAGGGCGCACCTATTGGGCGCTGCACGGTCACCAGTGGGTCAAGGCCCAGGTGGCCGAGATCACCCACCAAATTGATATTTTGACGCTTGAGACCCACCCAGCAGAGACCTTGGGGATGAATGCGATTGGCCGAGTTCAACTCAACTTCAAAGAACCTTTGATGGCTCAAAACTTTAAAAATTGTCGACTCGCGGGCTCCATGATTTTGGTGGACACCGCCTCACACCAAACCTCGGGAGCGGTGATGGTTGATGATTCCCTGGAGTCTTGAGCGAGGGCTAAACGCCAAAAACAGACTCTGAACAAGGGCAATACCAAAAATATGCTCAATGTGATTTAAAATAAGAATTCAGTGGTACAGCCTAGACGCATGTACCCTCTCATTTGACCAACCTTTACTTCATGTCATGACCCACGTTGTCACCGAATCTTGTATCCGCTGCAAATACACCGACTGCGTGGACGTTTGTCCCGTCGATTGTTTTCGCGAAGGCCCCAATTTTTTAACCATTGACCCCGATGAATGTATCGACTGCGCTGTGTGCATTCCAGAGTGCCCAGTCAATGCCATTTATGCCGAAGAGGACGTCCCCCCCGATCAAGAGCACATGACGGCATTGAACGCAGAGCTCTCTCAAATCGGTTGGCCCAGCATCACCAAGCGCAAGGCGCCCCTAGAAGATGCTGAAGACTGGAAAGACAAAACCGGCAAATTGGTCGAACTCAAACGCTAAGTCCTGCGTCTTGATGTGTTTGGGTTTGATCCCAACACAAGCACTCTCGTTGGTTCAGCTCAGGATGCGGATTGCGGATTGCGGATTGCTGAGCCCGAGGTGAAAGTTCATCGGGCGTGGCTCAGCAACGGGTCTATTAAAGAAGGCTCAGCCTCAGATTCACTGCACTCGAGTTACCTCTTTACTTAGGTGAATTTGCGTTTTGAGTCTAGCCTCAGGCTTCTAGAGCATTGTTCCTTGCTTGTTCCTTGCTTGTTCCATGCTTCTTGATTGCTTTATTTCTCAAACAATACCTCTCTGTCTGCTCCTCCCCTCTGTCCCATCATCTTTCTAACAGATCTTGACTTTGAAACCTCAAACCACCTTGCAAACCGATGTGTTGATTGTTGGCGCTGGTCCTGTAGGGCTTTTTCAGGTCTTTGAATTGGGTCTTTTGGGAGTATCTTGCCACCTTGTGGACCCGCTAGAACTTCCCGGTGGACAGTGCGTGGAGCTCTACGCGAACAAACCTATTTACGATATACCAGGCCTACCCATGTGCACAGGCCAAGAACTCATAGACCGCCTACTCACCCAAATTAAGCCTTTTCATGCACCCTTTCATGGTGGACAGTTGGTGACTCATCTCGAGGTCTTGCAAGGCGCCACAGACTCAACATTGCAAGAGAATGCGCCCCACTTTCGCGTCACCACCCAAAAAGGCTTGGTGTTTGAGGTTAAAGCCGTGGTTTTGGCATGTGGGGTGGGTGCCTTCTTACCGAGACCACTCATCAGTTCAGGTCTGGATCCTTGGCTAGAGCGTGGTGTTTTTTATGGGCCCATTCAAGAACAAATTGCACTGAAATCACCGAGTCGGGTTTGGATTGTCGGAGGCGATGAAGCTGCATTGAATGAAGCACTTCAGAGTGTTGAGACATTAAAGAGCCTAGTCAATTCATCCAACCCGCCCTTGTCTGAAATTCCCGAGGTCACTCTCATTCACCGCCGCGAGCAACTCGATGCACCCAAGGTCTTGATTGAACACTTTGAGCGAGTGAGAGACAACTCAGAAAAGCTCGGTTCTCAGTCGGTAAGACTCAGGTTTTTGCACGGACAAATCACCGCCTTCCAGCCGCCGAGTGAACACAACGTGGGCGAAGAGTTGGATTCTTTGAATACATTGAATACATTG
>DAISKH010000134.1:0-8536 GCA_036821105.1 Limnohabitans sp. | reverse complement strand
ATGCAATCCCGCCCTACACCGATGTTCAGAGTCTTGGATTTGAGGACCATCCATTTGAATTGCAAAAATGGAGCTCGGTTTGCGCGATGTGCGGCTCAAGCAATACCTTTTTAGATGAATTAGTCACAGATGATGCAGGCGGGCATCTATTCATTTGCTCTGACTCTAACCATTGCCAACGCACCCAACAAGAGAATCAGCACAATGAAAACTGATTCTATGAATATCTCTCTTCAAACCCCAATAGGTACAGGGAAGGAACTCCCCCTCCTTCAGGTCAACCAATTGAGTAAAACATTTGGCCAAAGACGAGCGGTGGATAGTGTCTCGTTTGAGCTCTATGCGGGTGATGTTTTGGCCGTTGTTGGGGAGTCAGGATCAGGAAAGTCAACTCTTTTGAATTGCATCAATTCCAATATTGAATTTGATGGCGGAGAAATTCTCTACCACTCCCAGTCCATGGGAACCGTCAATATGGCTGAGTTGTCTGAGGTTCAACAACGATTGATAAAAAGGACTGAATGGGGATTTGTACATCAAAATCCACGTGATGGACTAATTATGAATGTATCGGCAGGAGCCAATATTGGCGAGCGCCTTATGTCCTTGGGAGCTCGTCATTATGGCAACATTCGAAGTCAAGCCATAGAAAGTTTAAGAGAGGTTGAAATTGATGCCTCAAGGATCGATGACTTTCCAATGAATTTTTCGGGTGGCATGCAACAGCGCCTTCAAATTGCCCGAAACTTGGTGACCCATCCCCGCATGATTTTGATGGATGAGCCCACGTCAGGATTGGACGTTTCAGTACAAGCAAAGCTCTTGGATTTACTCAAGCAGTTGACCCAACGCCGAGGACTGGCCGTTGTCATTGTGACCCATGACTTGGCCGTTGCAAGACTTTTGGCCAGTCAAATGATGGTCATGCAACATGGTCAAGTCATTGAAGCGGGTTTGACGGATCAACTGCTGGATGACCCACAACACCCCTACACGCAGTTGTTGGTGTCCTCCATTTTGCAAGGCTGAGGGCGAAAGACTTGTCTATGAACACCAACCCCATCAACTCCAAATTTGATTCGCCGATCCTGGAGCTTAAAGATGTGAGCAAGAGCTTTTTTTTGCATCAACGATCTTCCTCTCCATTTAAAGTGCTTGAAAACATTACCTTTTCTGTTTCCGCTGGCGAGTGTGTTGCCTTGGAGGGCGCATCAGGGATGGGTAAAAGTAGTATTTTGAAAATGATTCATGGAAACTACAAGGTAAGCGCTGGACATATTTTTATTCAACACACCGAAAATAACTATATCGATGTAGCAAAAGGTCACGCTAGAGATATCCTGGATCTGAGAACGTCTTGCATCAATTATGTCAGTCAATTTCTTCGGGCCATACCCCGTGTAGGTGCCTTTGACTTGATCAAACAAGAAGCGATCTACTTTCTTCAGAAAGTAAAGCGTCCACAGTCTCAGGCAGTAGAACTTCCAACATTGATCTTGTCCAAACAAGAAATTCAAGATCTAGACGCCAAAGTGGAGGCGATCTTACAAAAACTACAAATCAGCCCTCGCTTGTGGCACTTGCCCCCGTCCACATTTTCAGGCGGTGAGCAACAAAGGATCAATTTAGCCAAAAGTTTGATCAATCCCAAACCGTTATTGCTGCTCGACGAACCAAGCGCTTCACTTGACCATGACAACACTGAAATTGTCATCGATTTGATCCATGAGGCACGTCAATGCGGCACGGCTATTTTAGGAATTTTTCATGATGCAGATGTCAAAAATAAGCTCATGACGCGTTCCATTTCTATGCATGATTTCCAACCAAAGCCATGAACTCTATAACACTGACCAACGCCAAAATCGTTCTTCCCAATGAATCTTTTCTGGGGACTCTTCAAATTGAAGACTCGAAAATCAAGGATTTAACCAAGGGCGTCACCTCTACCCTAGGCTCCATTGATTGCGAAGGGGACTATGTGATGCCAGGCTTGATTGAGCTGCACACAGACAATTTAGAGAGACATTTAATGCCGAGACCTAAGACATATTGGTCCGAGTTACCCGCCTTGGTTGCCCACGATGCAGAATTGATCGCAGCAGGAATTACCACGGTGTTTGACTCCATCGGTATTGGTGAAGCCGATGAGACATCTCTTCGAGGCAAAGGCTGGGAGGCTGTTTTAAAGGCCCTGATTGAGGCAAAAAAACACAACATGCTCAGGAGTGATCACTTTTTGCATGTTCGGTGTGAACTCCCTTCCCCCAAATGCATTGACCTGTTCTCTGTATTTATAGACCACCCAGCCTTAAAGCTGATTTCTTTAATGGACCACACGCCTGGTCAGCGTCAATTTCAAGATATTGAAAAAGCAAGAACCTACTACATGGGTAAAAAAGCTTGGTCACTGGAGTATTTCAAGGAGAGAGTTGCTTTGGGACCTGAGCTGCAGGAGAAATACGCCAAACCCAATCGCAAATACTTCATTGAGTTCGCCAAAAGTCAACAAATAAGTCTGGCCTCTCATGACGACGCAACCATTGAGCATGTTTATCAAGCCTTGGATGAGGGTTTACAAATTTGTGAATTTCCAACACAAGTTGCTGCAGCAAAGGCCGCTCACGACGGAGGGATGGCCGTGATCATGGGGGCACCCAATATGGTTAGAGGTGGCTCTCACTCTGGAAATGTCGCTGCGGTGGACT
This sequence comes from Limnohabitans sp., assembly GCA_036821105.1. Classification (GTDB taxonomy): domain Bacteria; phylum Pseudomonadota; class Gammaproteobacteria; order Burkholderiales; family Burkholderiaceae_C; genus Limnohabitans. Next base: position 5,828 of record DAISKH010000134.1, on the reverse strand, counting down.
TGGCTAAGCTTGGCCTTTTGGACGTTTTATCCTCCGACTACGTACCAGCAAGTTTATTGAGTGCAGCCTTCAAGCTTATTGATCAAGCAGGATATTCCATTGAAAAAGCGATTTCTTGTGTCAGTACTCATTCAGCAAAAGCCATAGGCTTTGAAGACAGAGGTGCTCTTGAAATTGGACTTCGAGCAGACATCATTCGAGTTGCCCCTATCAACCTAGAAGGTCAAGCAATTCATCCCTTGGTACGCTCTGTTTGGAGAGAAGGTCATCAAGTATTGTGAGAATGCGCTGATTTTTAACATTTATGTCATCCCCTTGTCATTGGCAGAAATTACGCTAGGCTTTTCATATTCAATTGAATCAGTCTCAATGAAATCGGCAATCTCTGTTTCCAATTTAACGAAAAGCTACAAAAATAGTAGCGTTGCGCTCAATGAGATTTCATTTAATATCAATGAAGGCGAAATGGTGGCATTGATTGGCGCTTCAGGTTCAGGAAAATCCACCTTACTTCGCCTGATCTCTGGCTTATTACCCGCCAATACTGGAACTCTCTCAACAATCACTGTAAATGATAGAGTTATTCAATCTCAAGGAAAGATCAGCTCTGACATCAGATCCTCGAGATCACAAATTGGTTTGGTATTTCAACAGTTCAATCTTGTAGATCGCCTTACCGTTCTGACCAACGTTATTGCTGGGATGCTTCACCGTGTACCTCGATACCGATCGCTTCTCGGTGTTTTCAAAACCGAAGAAAAACAATTTGCCATTAACGCATTAAACAGAGTGGGTATTGGTCAATGCCTATATCAAAGAGCTGGAACTTTGTCTGGAGGTCAACAGCAAAGAGCAGCAATCGCTAGAACCATGGTTCAACAAGCCAAAATCGTTTTGGCCGATGAACCTATTGCCTCCTTAGATCCAGAGTCCTCCAAGATGGTGATGGAGTTGTTGACTGAGATGAACCAAAAAGATGGTTGCACTGTTTTTGTAAGCCTTCATCAAATCCATGTTGCCATTAAATACTGCCCTCGAACAATCGCATTAAGCCACGGAGATATTGTCTACGATGGCCCGAGTAGCGAGCTCACTCCGAAATTATTACGTCAACTGTATGGTGTTGAGGCAGAAGAGTTGTTATCGGACACTCAACATACCCAACCAATTGTTGAATCCTCGAATTGCTCAACTTCGAGCAGCGAGGTTACTACGTCGTTGAATTTAGCCACCGTGTATTAAACCTTAGGAGTATTTCCAATGACTTTCAAAGCCACCCAAAAGATATTCAAAGCCTGCGCTCTTGCAGCGATGACCTTCGTTGCACAAACTCAGGTTCATGCAGTCGAACTCAACTTCAGCGTCATTGCGGTTGACACATCGAACGCATTAAGAGCTGCTTGGGAGCCAGTCATGAACGACTGGTCAGCTTGCACGGGTTACACCATCAAGCCTTACTTTGCCACCGACTATGCTGGAGTTATTGAGGGCATGCGCTTTAATAAAGTTCAAGTCGGTTGGTTTGGAAACCTCTCAGCCATGGAGGCAGTGGACCGCTCAAATGGAGAAATCTTCGCAAAAACCATTCGTATGGACGGCTCTGAAGGCTACAACGCTTTGTTGATCACTCATAAGGATTCGCCTTACAACAATTTAAGTGACTTCCTAAAGCATACAAAGGAAATCAGCTTCGGAATTGGAGACCCCAACTCTACCTCGGGAACATTGGTTCCAAGCTTCTATGTTTTTGCCAAGAACAATATCAATCCAAAGACTGATTTCAAATCCATCCGCTCGGCAAACCATGCGACCAACTTGATGGCGGCAGCGATGAAACAAGTTGATGTGGCCACCAACAACACTGAAGACTGGGAACGGGCTGAAAAATCTCGTCCTGAAATCATCAAAGATTTGAAAATCATTTGGCGCTCACCATTGATCCCTGCAGATCCCTTTGTCTATAGAGCTGATTTACCAGCTGACCAAAAAGCCAAACTCAAATCATGCATGACTGGCTACACCTCGGGTCCTGATGCTGCTGATCACAAAGAAAAATTAGCCAAAATTGTAAGCAGTGGTATTGTCCCCTCCACCAATGAGCAACTTAAACCCATACGTCAAATCGCGTTATTCACTGAGATGACCAAATTGGAAAATGATGCAACGATGGATGCAGCAGAAAAGCAAAAGAAAATCGCTGCAGTAAAGGAAAAATTGGCTTTACTTGATAAGTGATCTTTATCGCTCCATAACCATGACTTCCACGATGACCAAAAATTCAAAGGCTCTTTCGCCTGAGGCACAAGAACTCATCAAGCCTCGCTCTTGGTCAACTTGGATTTCATGGATTTTCATTTTGGGCGCTCTGGCACTCAGCTGGAAAGGAGTAGAGATGGACCCGCTCATGCTTTGGCGTGATGCGGGTAACATGTCTAAGTTCGCCGAAGGATTTTTCCCCCCCGATTTTCATGACTGGCGTTACTATTTAGAAGAAATGGTTTTAACAGTGGAGATCGCACTTTGGGGCTCTGCATTGGCTATATTTTGTTCTATTCCACTGGGTCTTTTATGTGCATCTAATATTGCACCTCCTTGGGTTTATCAGCCCTTAAGACGCTTGATGGACGCAGCAAGAGCCATCAATGAGATGGTTTTTGCAATGCTGTTCATTGTTGCAGTCGGTTTAGGTCCATTTGCCGGAGTCTTAGCACTTTGGGTTCATACCACAGGAGTTCTTGCAAAACTATTTTCTGAAGCAGTTGAGTCCATTGATCAACAACCTGTAGACGGCATTCGAGCCACGGGTGCTAGTGCATCCCAGGAGATCGTATTTGGCGTCATTCCTCAAGTTTTGCCTCTTTGGATTTCTTATTCACTCTACCGTTTTGAGGCCAATGTCCGTTCTGCCTCAGTGCTTGGGATGGTGGGTGCGGGAGGTATTGGTCAAATATTGTGGGAGATTGTTCGTGGATTTGAATATGCACAGACTGCTGCAGTACTGATTATTTTGATTGTCTCTGTCACCATCATCGATTTGGTGTCATCGTATATTCGACGCCACTTCATTTAACGTAGGTTTAGCTCTCAATGAATTCAAAAATCAATCAGCTTGATACTCTCCTACAAAACTACCTAAATTTGGGAGTCGCCATGTACGGAGGCGAAGCAGTCACTCAACTTGAACATGCGTTGCAATGTGCACAATTGTCAAAGGATGCAGGTGACCCAGACGCTTTGATCGCTGCAAGCCTACTGCATGATGTGGGTCACTTGCTGGCACATTTGAACAAAAATGTTGATGAAGGTGAAGACGATCATCACGAAAAATTGGCCATGCAACACCTTGAAAACCTGTTTGGGCCAGAGGTTACACAACCTATTTTGCTGCACGTTAACGCCAAACGTTATCTGTGTGCAGTTGATCAACATTATTGGGGCGACTTATCCCAAGCCTCAAAAGATAGCTTAGAAATTCAAGGTGGAGTTTTCACTCCGGTTGAGGCCTTAGAGTTCATGAACTTACCCTTCGCGAAAGAAGCAATTAAATTGCGTCAATATGATGATTTGGCCAAAATACCAAATCTTTCGACTCCAAAATTACAAGATTTCAGACCCATCCTTGACAACCTACTCAACTGAGTCCTAGACTGCCTCTAGAGAGTGGCTATTGCAAGTCGGAATTCTCATTACAATTTATTACTAAAGATTTCCCAATTTCGATAATTAAATGTCTTTTTTGGTGAATCTTGTTCCGAGAGTTTCTAACGATCAGGAAGTTGAATATGATCACTGACCCTGTTATTCGCCAAGCTCAGGCGTCTGATTTGCAATCTATTTTGGCTCTTTATGCTCAAGAGGACATGGATCGAGGACAAGTGCTCAGTCTATCCGATGCTCAAATAATTTTCGATCAATTTAAAACATACCCAAACTATCGTATTTTTATTGCAGTTGACAAAGAAGATGCAAGTTTAGTGTTGGGTACATTTGCTCTTCTCATCATGTGTAATTTAGCCCATCAAGGCACCTCGTCCGCCATTGTCGAAGATGTCGTTGTAAAGAATACGCATCAGGGACTCGGAATAGGTCGCTCAATGATGTCGCATGCGATGGAAATGGCTCGTCAGGCACAATGTTACAAACTAGTGCTCTCATCCAATCACAGACGCCAAGATGCTCATGCCTTTTACCGTAGCTTAGGATTTAAGGAGCATGGAGTGAGCTTTCACGTGAATATACATTCAACATGAAATTAAAGAGCTGAGTTTATTTGCAAAAACGCTGCACCCAATGAATCATCGGCTCATCATCCGTTTGAGTAAAGGGCTTATGAGCAGTAGCAAAGCGCCTGCACTAAAAGACATCGTGGCCAGTGTAGGATACAAACCCAAACCACTGCCTTTAAGAATCGACTCCATCGAGCCAGCCAAGTAATTGGCAAATGCATTGGAGAGTAGCCACACGCCCATCATGAGCGAGGCAAGGGGTGCGGGTGCGATTCTAGACACCATGGAGAGTCCAACTGGGGAGAGCATGAGTTCTCCCAATGTATGAATGGCATAAACTGCAATCAACCACAGAGCGCCCACCTTGATCCCAGTATCAGCCAAAGCTTGGGCCTCTGACATCACCACAAAACCAAGCCCCAACACCATCATCCCCATAGACTGTTTGACGACATCGTTGAGCGCAAAATGGCTTTGATCAAGCCGAGTCCAAAGCACTGAAAAGAGTGGTGCCAAGAGCACAATCAAGAGAGGATTGATGGCTTGAAACATAGAGGCCGGCATCAAAAAACCAAACACCACACGATCAGTTTGCTCATCAGCAAAAAGCGTCATGGTGCCCCCCGCTTGCTCAAAGCCAGTCCAAAAGATGATCACAAAACACATCACGATGATGATGGACAAAACTCTTGACCATTCACTTAGCGTGAGAGGTGCAGGGAGACTCTTGGAGTTACTCTGGGCTGAGTGATTGATTGCATAACCGGCAATCATCAACATCACCACACCGACTACCGCCTTGGAGATCAGGGAGAGGGAACGAAAGAACTCTCCCCAAAGCGACCACGTCCCTACTCCTGCGGCTAACACTACTGAGCAACCCAACACCCAGAACAGGACCAAGATGTAATCGTCCTTACTCAAATGCGTCTGTGACGCCTTCAAGCCCGCGACTCCAAGCGTGCTTTGACTCCACAAAAACTGTGTCAACCCCAGCGCCATGCCTATCCCCGCAGTGGCAAAGCCATAATGCCAGCCCAAGTTCTCACCCAAGGTCCCCGCCACCAAGGGAGCCAAGAAAGCCCCCAAATTGATTCCCATATAAAAAATAGAGTAACCCCCTGCCCGTCTTGGATCATCCGCCGCAGGATACAAATCGCCCACCAAGGCTGTGGTGTTGGGCTTGAAGAAACCATTGCCCAAAATCAAAAGTCCAAGAGCCATATAAAGAAGTGGCTCAAATGCCATGGCAAAATGACCCAGCATCATTAAACTCCCACCGATCAAAATTGCTCGGCGTTTACCTAAGAAACGGTCCGCCAATGCACCGCCCAAAATAGGCGTCAAATACACCAATCCAGTGTAAATGCCGTAGAGGGACAAGGCGTCAGCGCGCGCAATATGCAGTCCATTGACCAAGTAAAGCACCAGCAAAGCGCGCATGCCGTAGTAGCTAAAGCGCTCCCACATTTCAGTAAAGAAAATGACCCTAAGGCCGGCGGGCTGTACTAGAGAAGTGCTCGGTTCATGCGCCATGGGAGAGAGGACGAGTGAGAATGGAGTGAAAGGGTGAAAAGGTTGAACGTGTTGAACGTGTTGAAC
>DAISKH010000133.1:0-8599 GCA_036821105.1 Limnohabitans sp. | reverse complement strand
CTTCCATGATTTTGGGCCCCATCATTGACCCCAAAATGGGGTACGACCCACTCAAGGATATTACCCTCATCACATGTGCAGTCAATATACCCATTGTGCTCATCGTTCACCCCTCGGTGCCTGTGCAAAACATCAAAGAATTTATAACCTACGCCAAGGCCAATCCTGAGAAAATTTCTTACGGAAGTGGTGGGCCGGGCACAAGATTACATTTCTCAAGTGAAGGTTTTTTTGAAAAGCTAGGCATTCACGCACTTCATGTCCCTTATAACTCCAGTGCTCCTGCGTTAACGGGACTGTTATCTAAACAGGTAAGCTTTTTAATGCCTGACTTGGCTGGTGCAAAAGGTCAAATTGACGCGGGCAAGGTGATCGCCTTGGCCGTGCTAGGCAGAAAAAGAGTAGAAGCTTTGCCCAACGTACCCACACTATTAGAATCTGGCGTTCCAGAACTCAAGGACTACAACTACAACACTTGGGTTGGCTTTGGGGTTGCCAATGGTGTACCTAGCGACATCGTTGAAAAATTGAGAAAAACCATGATAGAGGCCTTGAACTCACCAAAAGTTCAGGAAGCATTCAAACAAGCAGGCTACCAAATCGTAGGCTCAAACTCTTCAGAATTTCAAACCCAAGTTGAATATGAGCTCAACTACAACAAAAAATTATTAGAAAGCGGTGCAGTGAAGCTTGAGTGAGAAAAATATAGCCATCAAAGATGGCACTAAAAAGTTTACTCAAGTGGTTTGAGCCAAGTAAAGGCCATGCCACCTTTTAATGGACTGGCCATCACTTTGGTGGACTTGGGGTCGGTAGCAACACCACTCATCAAAATTCCAATACCACCACCGGCGATGGTATCCCTCCAGTAGTGTTGCTTGGCCTGGACCCGGGCGTAGGAAGTCAGCACTGCTGCAGCATAATAAAAGTCAGCCCCAGCGCCAGAGTCTCTGATGTCGACATAGCGAGCGGTCGCAAAGGAGATGGCCGCATGGTTAGAGGGGAAACTGTCATTGCCTGAGCCATCAGGTCGAGTCTCTTTGTGAACATTTTTAATGGCTTCATCGATCACTAAAGTTCCAAAGAGAGACAAGCCCAAGTCTTTCACTCCCTCATCATCGCCTTTACGCCACGAATTAAATCCAGCCACCACTGGAGCACCAACGGACAAAACGGTAGACAACTTATCCCACTTCCCCGTGGTGTCAGCGACGGCATGAGTGATGGCTAGGAGTTGTGCGGCCAACAGGACTGACAAGGCAGAACAGGATATCGCTAATTTCTTCATCAAAGCTCTCCAATGGGATTCTGATCTTATCAGGTTTGCATGAGGCGAGCTTGACTCACATTGCTGGCTCCCAAGGCTACGTGACGACCTGGCTACATGTCTACTCGGCAGTGGCAGGTAGTGGCAGGCAGTGGCAACTCAAGTTTTAGAGTTTTTTGTCGATTCAACCCCAGAGACCTTTTTTCACTCCTGCACACCTGAGTTCACATCGATTTTTTCACATCATGTTCAGCGACAACCCTGCCCTTCAACATCTGTCTGATTCCGACAAAGCCCGCCTTTGGGAGCTGACACTGTGGATTTCCGAGCACGCCGATCAAACCGTGGGATGGACTCAACTCATGCAAGGCACCCAGATGACCCAATGGGAACTCAACTCGCTTTTGGCCAAGATCAACACCAACCCCATGGCCTACATGAAATCTGTGAAAGAGTACATAAAATACGAAAATCAAGGCTCATTTACTGCTCCTGCCCCTCTTCAAAACGTCCATAGAATTGCTCAACATGTCTGAATTCGTCATCAGCATGACCATCATCACGCTCTTATTGGTCTTTGTTTTCATGGCCATAGACAAGGGCTGAGTTGAGCAAGCCCAAGCCCACGTTTTGATTTGTCACTTCGCTAAGGACTGGCAGTTAGGATTTCTAAGTGCATTAATGCACTCAAGTGCACTCAAGTACACTCACCCCCCCTCTACGCCAGATCCCCTGTCATTTTGGCCAAGGCTCCTCGGGGTGCATTCAATTGCTGATACCACATGAATTGCTTTTGTAAAGATGCAAGAGGCTATTCGTGTTCCACTGCGGCACATTCATATGATTTAGATCAAAAACTCAGTCATTTTTGCGAAATTCAGAGCTCACGTTTCCCCCAAGCCTAGAGACACTGCTTAAAATAGTGACAACCCTGAACTGATTTCACTGCCAAAACACTGGCTAGACCTAGGACATGACCTCAACAATTCAAGTCGACGCCAAACAGGCCTTTGACAATGATCCACATTGGGTAGACTGGTCAGCTTGGCGTGAGTTTAGCAATCCAGTGAAACCGCCTATCCAACAGGCACACCCGTCAAGTCCAGCAGGTATCAACTCTAAGAGCTCTTGGCTTGATTCATCTTCAGTCAAAACTCCACCTCACGAATGGACAACGGCTCTCAAGATTGAAGGCATGCACTGCGCAGCGTGTGCCCTTAAGGTCGAAGAAACACTGCAATCAATAAAAGGAGTGTTGCAAGCACAGGTAAGCTACACGGCCAATACTGCTCGAGTTCGGTGGTCCACGGATGGCCCTACTCCAGCATCTTGGGCTCAGGCGCTAGAAGAGGTTGGCTACCGGGCCTCGCCACTCAACAACACAGAACCTCAAACTCTCACAGTCAAAGAAAATCGACTGGCACTTTGGCGTATGTTGGTATCGGGCTTTTGCATGATGCAAATCATGATGTACTCTGTCCCCACCTATTTGGCCAAACCAGGTGAGATCACACCCGACATGCAAATGTTGTTGCGATGGGCAAGTTGGGTGTTGGCTTTGCCGATTTTGTTTTTTGCCTGTGGCCCTTTTTGGACCAACGCTTGGCGTGACCTGAAAGCGCAACGCATCAGCATGGACTTTCCTGTGGCACTGGGCATTGCCATTACCTTCTTGGTGAGCACTTGGAGCACATTCAGTGGACCTGAGATGCTCAGTAATGATGTTTATTTTGATTCAATGTCCATGTTTGTCTTCTTCCTTTTGGTGGGGCGCTGGTTTGAGCTCAAACTCAAAGAGCAAACCACAGGCTCACTAGAAGCGTTGATGAGCAAAATGCCCCAGTCGGCCGAGAAACTGATGCCCCAAACGGGCCTTTATAAAAGAGTGAATGTGAGTTCTCTGGAGGTGGGTGACACGATCCGAGTCTTGGCAAGCGACGTATTCCCATGCGATGCCAAGGTGCTACAAGGGCAATCCTGGGTAGAGGAGGCTTTACTGAGCGGTGAATCTAAACCCCTCTCTAAAGGACCTGGAGATCAAGTGTTGGCGGGCAGTCACAACTTATCACAGACCTTAGAGCTCAAGGTCTCCCAAGTCGGTCAAGATACTCGCTATGCGCAAATCATTGAGTTGATGATGCAAGCCTCTTTTAATAAGCCCGTGATGGTGCGAATTGCTGATCAAGTGGCCAAGCCGTTCTTATGGGCGGTATTAATGGCCGCCAGTTTTTGCGCCTTCTTTTGGTGGGACGAGGGGCCAACTCACGCCTTGATGATTGCAGTCTCGGTCTTGATTGTGACTTGCCCTTGCGCGCTCTCCCTTGCTGCACCGGTGGCCCTCTTGGCTAGTGCTGGCAACTTGGCACGACGAGGAATCTACATTCGCAATTTACACAGCTTGGAAGTGCTTGCCAAAACACAAACCGTTTTATTTGACAAAACCGGCACCTTGACCCAAGACAAACAGTCCATCGAACAAATCATTACCCCAAGCGGCTCGGTCGATCTAGCAAATATCGAACCACAGCAATTGCAAGCCTTGCAGTGTGCTTTGGGCCTAGCGCAGACGTCTTGGCACCCTGTTTCACGCATCCTCACGAGCGACTTAAGCCTAAAGCTCGGACTCAACGAGCCCGACAGGCAAAGGGCAAGTTTCAGCACTTGGTTTACTGATATCCAAGAGATCTCAGGCCAAGGTCTCCATGCCCAAGGGCAGTTGTTGAGTTCTTTGCACCCTCTAGCCCCACACTCCAGTTCGGGACGCCCTTTAAGCAAAATTTACCGGTTGGGCTCACTCTCGTTTTGTTCAAGTTTGATTGCGCCTTCTACCATCCCAGATCAAGCCCTCAATGCCCACGTACACTTGGCCGGTCCCGATGGGTGGATGGCTTCATTTATCCTCAGCGAGGATATCCGCGAGGATGCCCAGAGGACCCTCATTCAACTCCAAAACATGAGTAAAGCCGTATTCCTTTTGTCTGGTGACCGCCTCGCTGCGGTAAGCCAAGTGGCCGAGCAAATTGGTTTAAACCCAGAACATCAAACAGCGCAGATGAGTCCCGCAGACAAGCTTGAGTTTGTCTCCTCACGGCAAGCCTTGGGTGAGGTGGTTGCGACGGTGGGAGACGGCTTCAATGATTTACCCGCCATGGGCAAAACCGATGTCTCTATCGCCTTTGGTAAAGCCATTCCCATCACCCAAGCCCGAGCTGATGTGGTCGTTTTATCTGAAAAACTCTGGGCCGTGCCTGTATTATTGGCTTTGTCACAAAAAACCATGACCATCATCCGACAAAACTTACTGTGGGCCGCTTTTTATAATCTTTTGTGCGTGCCGTTGGCGGTGATGGGATACTTTCCCGCCTGGGCTGCAGGACTTGGAATGGCGACGAGTTCATTGTGGGTCGTGTTTCACGCCTCTCAGTTGGCCAAAGAGAGCGCCCTCATCGTCCCAACTCAAAGCTAAAACCCGGCAACAACCTTACCTCCCCATGGACATCTTATTTCTACTCATCCCCTTGTCAGTGGCCCTGGTATTGGCAATTTTGGGGGGACTATGGTGGGCAATCCAAGGCGGTCAATTCGAGGCCCTTGAACACGAGGGAGAGCGTATTTTGGAGCACGACTGATCGCAATCAGATTTGTTTTTGATCTACATCAACCCTCATAGACAGCAAAAAAAAGACAATTTGACAATATGACAAGGACTCTTGGAATGCAATACCCAATTGAAAATCAACACTACACCGATGATGTGGTTCGCCACTTTGCCATCATGGCCGTCGTTTGGGGCGTGGTCGGCATGCTGGTGGGGCTACTGATCGCCTCTCAACTGGCATGGCCTGAATTGAACTTTGGCGTGCCGTGGCTTAGTTTTGGGAGATTACGCCCGCTGCATACCAATGCCGTGATCTTTGCGTTTGGAGGCTGCACACTCTTTGCCTGCAGTTACTATGTTGTGCAAAGGACTTGTCAAACAAGGCTATTTGCTCCCCGACTCGCGGCTTTCACCTTTTGGGGCTGGCAAGCCGTCATTTTGGCCGCGGCCATTACCTTACCGTTGGGTATCACCACGGGCAAGGAATATGCTGAACTTGAGTGGCCCATTGATCTCTTGATTGCCGTCGTTTGGGTGTGCTATGCCATTGTCTTTTTTGGTACTTTGGGGATTCGACGCGTTCGGCACATTTATGTTGCCAATTGGTTTTTTGGTGCTTTCATCTTGGCTGTTGCCATTTTGCACATTGTCAACAGCGCCGAAATTCCCGCTAGCCTGTGGAAATCCTACTCCGCTTATGCAGGCGTTCAAGATGCAATGGTGCAGTGGTGGTATGGTCACAATGCGGTTGGATTTTTTCTTACCGCTGGCTTTTTGGGCATCATGTACTACTTCATCCCCAAGCAAGCCGAACGCCCTGTTTACTCTTACCGCTTGTCCATCGTGCATTTTTGGGCCTTGATCTTCACTTATATGTGGGCCGGCCCGCATCATTTGCACTACACCGCACTTCCAGACTGGACTCAGTCTCTGGGCATGGTCTTCTCCCTCATTTTGCTTGCCCCCAGTTGGGGTGGCATGATCAACGGCATCATGACACTCTCGGGTGCTTGGCACAAATTGAGAGACGATCCAGTGTTGCGGTTTTTGATTGTCTCTTTGTCCTTTTACGGCATGAGCACTTTTGAAGGGCCCATGATGGCCATCAAAACTGTGAACGCCCTCTCACACTACACCGACTGGACCATTGGTCACGTGCACTCGGGTGCCTTGGGCTGGGTGGGACTGGTCTCTATGGGCTCCATTTACTTTTTGATCCCCAAACTCTTTGGCCAAAAGACCATGCACAGCGTGCCCGCCATTGAGCTTCACTTTTGGAGTGCCACCATAGGGATCGTACTCTACATTGCGGCCATGTGGATTGCAGGCGTCATGCAAGGGCTCATGTGGAGGGCCATGAATGATGATGGCACACTCACCTACACCTTCGTTGAAGGCGTCAAAGCCACTTACCCTTATTACGTCATACGCGTGATTGGTGGGGCACTTTATTTGTTTGGCATGCTGGTGATGCTCTGGAACGTGATCATGACCGCCACTCAAGGCAAAGCCACCACCATTGCCATCCCTGGATTGAAGTCTGGAGCCCAATATGTCTGATCAAAACGAAAACAACACGGGGCACGCTCGCATTGAGACCAACAATGCGTTGATGATCGTCTTGGTCCTCTTGGTCATTGCCATCGGTGGTTTGGTGGAGATCGTGCCCTTATTTTTTCAGAAATCCACCACACAGGCACTCCCTGGGGTGGTGCCTTACAACGCTTTGCAACTCGCAGGACGCGATATCTACATTCGGGAAGGCTGCTACAACTGCCACTCTCAAATGATTAGGCCATTTTTATCAGAAACATTGCGCTACGGGCACTACTCTGTGGCAGGTGAATTTGTCTATGACCACCCGTTCCAATGGGGCAGTAAGCGCACAGGCCCCGATCTGCAGCGCGTGGGGGGAAAATATTCCGATGAATGGCACCGCATCCATTTGAATAACCCAAGGGACGTGGTTCCCGAGTCCATCATGCCAGCCTATGCTTGGTTGAGCGAGAGCACGATTGAGCCCAGCAGTATGCCCCCCAAAATGAGAGCCTTGAGAAAGGTGGGTGTCCCCTACAGCGACGAGGAAATTGAAGCCTCTGGTGAAGCCGTCAAAGGTAAAACTGAACAAGATGCTTTGATTGCCTATTTGCAATCATTGGGTCACGCATTCAAGTAGTGCACTCTAAACTGTTAAAACCTCTTAAGACCAATCTTGCACCATGGACATCACCACCCTACGCGTTTGCGCAACAGTTGTGAGCTTTATCACGTTTTTAGGCATTATTTTTTGGACTTTGGACCGAAAAAAAACACCCGATTTTGAAGAAGCTGCGCAACTGCCTTTTTTAGATGATTAGGAATTTTCCATGAGTGACTTTATCTCCGATTTTTGGTCCAACTACATCGCCCTCGTTGCTGTGGTGGGAATTTTGGCTTGCGCAGTCTTGCTCTTTCTCAATGCAAAGAAAAAAGCCTCCTCACATGAAGGGGAATCCACAGGTCACGTTTGGGATGAAGACCTGCAAGAGATGAATAATCCGCTCCCACTTTGGTGGGTGGGCCTATTTGTGATCACCATTGTGTTTGGACTTTGCTATTTGTTCTTCTACCCAGGCTTGGGGTCGAGCAAGGGGCAACTCAATTGGAGCTCCTCCTCGGCTTATGACGCCGAAGTATTGGCCTCCCAATCAGCTCTGGCACCAATTTATGCACGCTTTGATGCCATGCCCATTCCTGAGCTATCCAAAGACCCACAAGCCAACGCAGTGGGCAATCGACTTTTCATGAACAACTGCTCACAGTGCCACGGCTCAGATGCTCAAGGCTCCAAAGGTTTTCCCAACCTCACTGACCATGACTGGTTGCATGGTGGCGAGCCCGAGAATATTGTTCAAACCATCACCCTGGGGCGGATTGGACAAATGCCCCCCATGGCCGCAGCGCTTGGAGACGCCAAAGCTGTGGGGGATGTGGCCCAATACGTCTTGAGCTTATCGGGCTCGGCGCATGATGCCGCGCGAGCACAGGCGGGACAAGCCAAATTCGCCGTCTGCGCAGCCTGTCACGGCGCCGATGGTAAGGGCAATATCGCAATTGGGTCAGCCAATCTCACCGACAAAATCTGGCTCCACGGCGCTGGTGCTCAAGCGATCGAGACCATGATCAATCAAGGCAAAGTCAATCAAATGCCTGCACAAGAAGGTCGCTTAACGCCTTCTCAAATTCATGTGCTGGCCGCCTACGTTTGGGGGCTATCCAATAACCAAGCGCCCGTCCACTGACAGTTGTGTGGTGAGATGTGGTGAGATAGAGTGAATATGTTGGGATGTGTTGTACATTGTGAGCTCAAGAGCCAACCCTGAAGACACGTCCACTTCCTGAGTCACACTCACCTAGTCGGCACCCCTTAAGTGCACAACGTGAGTTTCAGAATTTTTTGACCTCGACTTGAACCAGAGCATTCCCTTTGATCCCAATTCACCCCATCAAGTCTGACAAAGCTCTGGAGTCCTCCACACAGGAGTACTTGTATGCTGCACACCAAAAAATCTATCCCCGCAGTGTGAAAGGTTTTTTTGCGCGTTGGAGATGGGCTCTTGTGATTCTCACTCAACTCTTTTTCTACGGCTTGCCCTGGTTAGAGTGGGGGCAACGTCAAGCCGTATTGTTTGACCTGGGGGCTCGACGTTTTTACATCTTTGGATTGGTCCTGTACCCGCAAGACTTTATCTACC
>DAISKH010000132.1:0-8645 GCA_036821105.1 Limnohabitans sp. | reverse complement strand
TTTGATCCAGGTGGTTGTAATCAAAACTCAATGACAATCGCGAGTTGATCACCGTGCTGCCGCTCAATGCGGTATTTTTGCGTGTGGTAGAAATATCCATATTCTGGAATGCCGCCATCTGAGCGCTGGTCATCCCGTTGTTGGTGTTGGCCACGAGACCGAAACCGGGTAATGTAAAGTTGGCACCTCCCATCGCACCCGAATAGGGTGTCATGTAAGAATCCGATAAATTGTGCTTCAGCTCATCGTATTGCAAGCCCACATTCCAAGATCCTTGATCACTGATCGCCGCATCGAGTGCTCGAGAAGTGAAGCCCAAATCACTCCCTCGAAGAGACCACCGGTTGGTTGCGCCTTGCTCGTTTTGCTCATAAGCAGAGCCACCTCGAATGTTCACATTTCCAATGGCGTAATCACCTGATTTGTTAAGTCCTGAGTACTCACCGAATTTCGCTGAATCCGTAGGAACATTCAATACACCAATTTCAACGGTATTGACTGGTTTTTTAAGCGCTGCAGCCTCTTGCTCATCGGCCAAGGCATTCATCGCCATCAAAGCGCCGATCACCGCCAAAGCGACAGCACTCAACTTGAACTGATTGTTGTGCATATTCATCACATCCTCCAATTATTAGCGTTGCAAGTAGCCACCGGCAGGACTATTGGAGCCGTGAACTTGACTGTGACAGTTCATGCATCCACGCCCCACAATATTTTTATTGGGAAATAGCGCAGCACCACTGGGATTTGTTTTGGCCAAACCCCCTTGATAACCTGCCGCATTAGGTCCCACAGGTGTGCCACTGGCATGGGTCCCGTCATGGCACTCTTGACACAAGAAGGGGGGACGAGATTTAAGCAAAGGCGTGATATTAGAGCCATGTGGTGTATGGCAATTGGTGCAGTCATCCGTCACAGGTTGGTGCTCAAATAACAATGGACCACGTTTTTCTGCATGACACTGGTAGCAAGTCTCAGTAACCGTGTTTTTCTTCAATAGCTTAGGACCTGTTGAGCCATGAGGATTGTGACAATCCGAACAAGTCACCTTGCCCTCCTGAATTGGATGGTGGGATATCTTCTTGGTGTCTGCACGCTGATCTTTGTGGCAAGTAAAACATACCTCGGGCTGAGTGACCTTGTTAAGAAGTTTGTCAGCAGGACGATGAACTTGATGGCAACTATTGCAGGCCAACCCGCTGTTTTGATGTGCAGCACCATCCCAATTGCTACGTTTGGTACCGCTGTGACAGCTCAAACACTGACTCGACCGCTCTTTGCTATCTGACTGGGCATATACCCCTTTTTTGTAGACAACATCGGGAGCACTTCTACCACTTGGTCCAGCCACACCCTTGACGTGCTTTTCACTCTCACCGTGACAAGATTGACACGTGGGTGTCCTGGGGTCTCCCCTCACACCGTGCTTGGTTTGATAAATTGAGAGTACCGGAGCCGTCTCACTCTCATCGTGACACCCTGTGCACACAGCGTCTTTTCTAAGCGCCTCTTTCGCTACAACCCCACGACTGGGCGTTTCACCCAAATTGGGCAAGGTTAAATTTTGAGCGTAACTCAAAGATGTCTCAAAACAAAGTAAGTTAAAAAACACCACCAGAAAAAATGTTTTCAGAATCTTCATGTGAGCCTCGCGCAAGTTTTAAATCTTCAAACTAAAGAGACAAAATCCAATCAACTAAATTTTTAATTTGATCCATATCTTTGGGTGGTGAAGTCTTAACAATCTTGTGTTCTTCTTCATGCCCGTCTGGAAATTTTGCCTTCTCACCAGAAGTAATGTGCTCGATTAATCGTGCTTGAGCGCCAGGCTTACCTTTATATTTTTCCGCAACGCCGTGATAATTCGGCCCATCCTTGTCTTTGTCAACGGCGTGACATTTAAAACAATTATTTTGACGAGCCAAGGCCTTGGCCGCGTCGACATCAACTGCGTGGGCAGTGCCCCAAGTACACAAAACGAGAAATGCGCCTGATAAGAGAGGGGATATGAGTCGTTGAGTTGCGGGGGAATACTTCATTTTTATTTCTCCTCTTGATTTAAATAATTTTGGAAAACTTTTTTTGATCTTGCTCAGCATTCAAATACTCATCAAAAACCATTGCAACTGCACGCACAAAATACCACCCTAAAGGAGTCACAGTAAAACCACCCTCATTCATGACAATGAGCTCTTGGCGTTCAAGTTTTTTCAACTTGACCACTTCTGTAGCAAAAAAATCCTCAACGACAATTCCGTATTTTTTTTCAACTTGAGAATAGTCAAGCTCACCTTGACACATAATGGACATGATGACTTCACGCCTAAGTTCATCGTCCCGGGTTAGCCTCAAACCCTTGACAATGGGAATGAGCCCCGCATCTATCATGTTTGCATACTGCTCCAAGGTCTTAGCGTTTTGGCTATATGTGGAACCCACTTTTCCGATGGCAGATACACCAAAAGCCAACAAGTCACCCTCAGGCTCAATGCTGTAGCCTTGGAAGTTACGGTGTAACCGACCTTCATTTTTGGCCTTACTGAGGCCGTCATCCGTTTTGGCAAAATGATCCATACCAATGTAGACATAGCCCTCCTTTTGGAGGCGATTCAAGGCATTGGAGAGCATGACCAATTTCTCACTGGCCACAGGTAAATCGTTCGCTACAATTCTTCTCTGGGGCTTAAAGCGATCGGGTAAGTGAGCATAGGCATAGATCGCCAAGCGATCAGGACTGAGCTCAATGACTTGATCAAGAGTGCGATTAAAGGTGGTGCTAGTTTGCTTAGGTAAGCCATAAATCAAGTCCATATTAATAGAATCGAATTCCAACTCTCGTGATGCTTGCATCAATGACTTGACTTCACTCAAAGGCTGAATGCGGTGGACGGCCGCTTGCACAGCAGGCTCAAAATCTTGCACACCAAAGCTAATGCGATTAAAACCCAAGGATCTCAAGCGCTGAAGGCGAACTCGGTTCACCGTTCTGGGGTCGATTTCAATAGACAACTCGGCTTTAGGCAGGAAGTTAAACTTGCTGCGCAGAGTAATCATCAATTGATGCAAATCATCGTCATTCAAATAGGTGGGCGACCCACCCCCTAAGTGCAATTGGGAGACAGACTGCTTAGGTCCCAAATAATTGGTCTGGAACTCTATCTCCTTGTGAAGTAAGTCTAGGTAATCAATGGCTTTTTCGTATTTTTTTGTGATGATTTTGTTGCATGCACAGTAGTAGCAAATCGACTCACAAAATGGCACGTGAATATATAGACTCAACGGTAACGCATGCGCGCCAAAACCTTCGCGCCGCAACGATAAAGCGTTGGTATATTGATCTAGATCAAATTGCTCAACAAAACGATCCGCTGTTGGGTAAGAAGTGTAGCGCGGACCCGCTACATCATAGTGGGCTAGCAGTTGCTCTGTGACTGAATACATACTTTTGTAAGCTCCTTTGGTCATAGTATGCTAATCACATCAATAATTGACTTTGCGCCAAATCAAAGAACTTCATCTTTTAAGGGCCTTGATGTGAGATATCGCAAATCAACTCGAATCCCCGCCCAACCTTGAACCCTCAAATGAGCAACAACACCCCAAATCAACAGAACTATCCAACCCATCACGTGAGTCAAAAGCCAAATAAATATCAAATAAACGGGTAGTTTCACCATGGTCAAAGCGAGTCTTAACGGTCACAATTAAACTCATGCATTGCACTAAAATCCATGTATCCCGATGAGAGAAAAACAATGAAATACAGCACCTTCATGATGCCCCTGCACCCGCCGGGGCGCAATGTCACTGAAACACTTCAAGAAGATCGGCAAGCCATCATCTTGGCCGACCAACTCGGGTTTAGCGAGGCCTATGTCGGGGAACACGTGACAGATGCAGCGGAAACCGTCACCTCGAGCTTGATTTTTTTGGCATCTTTGGCCAGTGAAACCCATCAAATTAAGTTGGGATCAGGCACTTTGAACCTGCCCAATACACACCCCGCACATATTGCCGCCCAGGTCGCCATGATCGATCACTTACTCAAAGGCCGCTTCATCATGGGCATCAGTCCAGGCGGATTGATGTCAGATGCTGAGGTGTTTGGCAACTTCGGCAAGGATCGCAATGCGATGTTTGTGGAATCCATCAACACCATTCTGAAAATTTGGGAATCCACCCCCCCCTATAACATTGAGGGAGAGTTTTGGAACGTGTCAGTGGCCAAAACCATGATTCCAGACATTGGCCAAGGCTTCATCATGAAGCCATTTCAACACCCACACCCACCAATAGTGGGCACTGCAGTTGCCCCGTTCTCAAAGGGTGTGACAGAAATGGCCAAACGTGGATGGTTTCCTATATCTGCCAACTTCTTGATGCCAGAGTGGGTCAAGTCACATTGGCCCAAATATTGTGAAGGCCGAGAGGCAGTTGGCGAAGTGCCACGATCTGAAGATTGGCGAGTTGCGAAGAGTATCTTCGTGTGTGATGATGAGAAAACCGCTCAACGTTATGGCTTAGAAGAAGGTGGCCCCTATCACTTTTACTTCAAGCAACTCTCTCGTAAGCTTGTGAACGGTGGTCGTAGCAATCTCTTTAAAACCGATCCCAATATGCCTGACAGCGAAGTCACCGCAGACTTCGTCACCAAACGATTGGTTTTGGCAGGAACCGTCAACTCGGTAGTAGACCAAATTTTGGCATTTCATGAGCACGTTGGAGATTTTGGTAATTTGGTCTACGCATGCCATGACTGGATGGACCCCCAACTCGCGAAGCGTTCCATGGAGCTCTTCGCCACCGAGGTCATGCCTCGTGTCAATGCAGCATTGGGGCATTAAACAAGAAACCAAGGTGTTTTCGTAGCCTGAAAGATGATTTGATAACACCTTGGGTTGAGGCTGATGGGCGGGCTGGAAAAACTGTACGAGTGACCACGCTCAAAATCTCAAAAACTCACGAGACCATCAAGCCATTCCAGGGGTAGACCTCACACCAATGAGATGAGGCGTATTCACAGATTTGATGTTCACGACTTTTTCGCTGCGCAAGTAGCGCGCCATCAAATCCCATATCGCCTCACCTCCAGCGTTTTTGACCTCTTCACTCACTGAGGCCCACCCAGCGACCTTATAAACTTTATCTGCCTCTATGGCCTTGCCTTTGATCGTCATATTGGATATTCGTCCACCACTTACCGCTCCTGGTTCAATACTGTACTGAAGCCCCCCAACCCTCACCATATCACCTCCTTGTTGGTAGTAGGGATCAGGATTGAATAAATTATCTGCCACATCCTCAAGCACAGCTTTAATAGATTCTCCCGTCATCAGCGTGAGCGTGGTGGTTGGATAGGTGATGGCGGTCTGATTCATCAAGTCCTCCATCGTGATGGTGTCACCACTTAACAGTGAGCTTCCCCATCGAAAACCTGGTGAAAAGGCAATTTCAGCATCTTTCATGGCCATCAGTCCATCCAAAATCAATTGATCATAGCTGCCGTTGAAGTTACCCCTTCTGAACAGCAGACTCTGAGTAACCGCGAGTTTTTGCGATAACTGGGATTGAAAAGGCTTTCTCACGCGTTCAATCAAATGTGTCATCGAGACATCGGGCTTGATCAAATCTGCAAAGACTGGCATTAATCGGTATTGAAAATCCACGACCCGATTGGCTCTAACATCCAAATCCAGTACACCCAAGAATTTTCCATTCGAACCTGCATTGGTCACCAAGGTTATTCCACCCGAATTCTTCACCTTGACTGGAACAGGGACTCCGTCGTGGGTGTGCCCACCCAGTATCGCATCGATGCCAGTCAACCGACTGGCCATCTTCAAGTCAACATCCATTCCATTGTGGGAGAGAACCACTACGACTTGCGCCCCCTTAGAGCGTGCTTCGTTGACGGTCTTTTGCATGTTCTCCTCTTGGATCCCAAAGGTCCAGTCTGGCACCATATAACGCGGGTTCGCAATGGGAGTGTAAGGAAAAGCTTGTCCAATGATCGCGACAGGAACTCCGTTCATGGAGCGAATTTGATAAGCCTCAAACACAGGATCTTCAAAATCAGAGGTTTTGATATTTTGCGCAAGGAAAGATATCTTATTCTTGAAGTCGTGGTTCACGATATGTTGAACCCGCTCTGCTCCAAGCGTCATCTCCCAATGCGAGGTCATGATATCCACACCCATAAGCAAAGAGGCCTCGACCATGTCTTGCCCTTGGGTCCAAAGTGCTGTGCCCGAACCTTGCCAAGTATCGCCTCCATCGAGCAGCAGGGCACCAGGTCGAGAGGCTCTCAATTGTTTGATGAGCGTGGTGAGGTGAGCAAACCCACCCACCTTGCCGTAGATTCGGGCGGCCTGATCGAAATTCAAATAAGTGAAAGCGTAGGCATCTTTACTGCCTGACGCAATACCATTGGCTTTGAGGAAATGCTCACCCACAAGATGAGGCGTGGATCCACTAGAGGCCCCAGCCCCTAAATTGACACTCGGCTCACGGTAGTAACTAGGAGTGAGTTGCGCGTGGGAGTCAGTGAAATGAAGCAAATGCACATTGCCAAATGCAGGCAAGTCATAGTAACGCTCAGCCGCTTGCGCCGCCTTTGAGAAATTCGACTCCAGCACCAAACCACCCGCCGCACCAACGGCCAAGGTGTTTAAGAATTCTCGTCTTTGCATGGAGCGGTCTATTTATTGATTCACTGGAGAGAGTGGATCAAAGAGCAAGGACATTAGATCTCGCAACTGATTGTCGGTGAGCAGATGAAAGGTGCCAAAGCGCGGCATGTTAGAACACGCATTAAACGCCTTTGCATTGTAGAGTTTGCTCCAAGTGTATTGAACCACTGCAGGGGAATTGCCTCTCAATTTGCCATAGTTGTATAGAGATGGGCCAATATTACCGAAGGAAATTTCTTTCTTATCGATCTGATGACAGTTGTAGCAACTCCCACCGTTAACATCATCGATCTTGTCACTCCAAGTGGATCCTTTACCGCTTTGAGCAATTTTTTCGCCCTCCTTCCAGTCGCCAAAATATTGCTGATCTGCCGGGAGGATCACTGTTTGAAGGTTATTTTTTTCAATCCGACTTTTGAGTGAATCGGTGAGTTGGAGCTGATCCTTTTTGAAATTGGAACAAGCCAATTGTGTTTCATCTTGTTTGAGGCGCTCCAAGGTAGCAATCCCTATTGGCTGAAAACTTGAGCCCATCATGGCTTTGAAGGCAGCGTCATCTGCATAGGACAACGAACTCCAAGAAGCCCATGAAGTGATCAACCCTATAGCGAATAACTTGGTCATGTGCATGATTTTAAAATTCATCGTTTGAGCCCCGGTGTTTGAACCACTCCACCCTTGGCTTTAGCGGCCATGAATACAGAGAGGGCAATGGTGACATCGGAGGTGTACTTGGGGCTTGGAAAACGTTGCTGACGGTAGCAATCGGCCAGCCTTCTTTGCATGGTCCAAAACTCTCCGCTTGATACTCGGTAAGCTGGCCAACTTCCCCAAGCCAATGCCGCACCCTGATTGGAAGCGATCAAAGGCAGGTCTTGCAATCGAATGCGTTGGCCTTGCACACCGTGACAAGTCGCACAAGAAAAGTCCATCGGACCCGCACGGAAATAAAAGGCACGCTCCCCCAACTCATAAAGCGCTTTTTCTTTAGGATGATTCATGGGGGGATTAATTTTGAGCCCCTTAGAGTGTGTCACCACATAGGCGACAATGGCCTCAATGTCTTTTCGATGACCTCGCCCAAACTCATCGGCCATGATGTCATTGACATCAACGCCTTGGATGACTTGCATACATGTGACAAGTCGTGACTCCAAATCTTGAACTCGCTGAGTGTCCTTGAAGTACCTGGGCAACTGGGCAAAGGCTCCGTCCACAACACCGGCACCCAGCCCCAAATCGCAAGTTTGTAGGCTTTTACCCTTGGGGCCCATGGGTTTGGCCCACAACTCTTCGCCTGCCCCTTCAAAAAGTTCAGCAGGATTTCCATCCGCCAACATTTCTCTGTACTTGGCAATTTCATCGCTGCTGGATTGTGCTCTGACAATGGGCAAGCCACTCATAGCCATCAGCAAAGTCAACGTCACGAATTTGATCAACATAGGGATCCCAATCAATCAACGCTCATCACTAACCAACTCAATGGATATCTGGTCAATAATAAACTGTTGTGTGTTTGAAGGCACAATTTCAGAGCCAAGAGCGAGCACGAATTAAGTCACTCTACCCGATTAAAAAAGACCAAACACATGAAAAAACACCGGCGTAAAACCGGTGCCATGAACTCGAGCTCAAGAAAACTTACTTCTTATTGCCCTTGGGTGGCTGACCACCACTTTTAACACACTCATCCATGGTGGCAAAGGGCGTGAAATTCTTGGTTTGATTGTAGCCAGGACTGGTCTTGTCATGACAAATGTTATTTTTTGATTTTTTGACCGCAGGATCTGCAGCCGCAGCAGCAGGTGCTGGTGCAGCGGCGGGTGCTGGTTTTGCGCCAGGTGCAGGTGCAGCAGCAGGTGCAGCAGGTGCAGCAGGAGCAGCGGCAGCAGGAGCGGCAGCAGGAGTTGCTGGCTTTGCGGGGGTAGCAGCAGTCTGTGCAAATGCAACAATACC
>DAISKH010000131.1:5523-8889 GCA_036821105.1 Limnohabitans sp. | reverse complement strand
GACTCCTCCTTCGCCATTGATCGGCAGGCTTGGGTCTGGATCGATGTCTTTTTGCTTAATTTTCTTTTAATTCGATTAAATTTGCGTCAATTTGTTTGAAGATCTAAGGTTTTTCGGTGCGTCTTACAAATATCAAACTCTCAGGCTTTAAGTCATTTGCTGACTCGACTCAACTCCTATTGCCAGGTCAATTGGTGGGTGTCGTGGGCCCCAATGGTTGCGGAAAATCAAACATCATGGACGCGGTGCGGTGGGTCTTGGGCGAGAGTCGTGCAAGTGAATTGCGTGGCGAGTCCATGCAAGACGTCATCTTTAATGGCACCAATTTGAGAAAAGCCGCCTCACGCAGCAGTGTTGAGCTCGTGTTTGACAATTCCGATCACCGTGCGGGTGGGCAATGGAGTCAGTTTGCTGAGATTGCGGTCAAGCGTGTGTTGACCCGAGAGGGCTCGAGCAGCTATTACCTCAACAACATGCCAGTTCGTCGGCGTGATGTGCAAGATGTGTTCCTAGGGACCGGCTTAGGCCCCCGCGCCTATGCCATTATTGGCCAAGGCACCATTAGTCGCATCATCGAGTCCAAGCCCGAGGAGTTGAGACTCTTTTTGGAGGAGGCTGCAGGGGTCTCCAAATACAAAGAGCGGCGTCGAGAGACGGAGAATAGACTCAGCGACACGCGTGAGAATTTGACCCGTGTGGATGATATTTTGCGCGAACTCAATTCGCAACTTGAAAAACTCGAGCTCCAAGCTAGCGTTGCGCAGCAGTACAACGACTTGCAACTCGAAGTCACGACCCGTCAGCAGCAGTTGTGGTGGCTCAAGTGGCAAGAGGCCAAGCTGCAACAAGAGCAGTATAAAAACGAGATTGAAAAAAACACCTTAGAACTTGACGCCAAAGTGGCCGACTTGAGACACATTGAGTCCGAGATCGAGACCTTGCGTCAATCCCATTACGCCACAGGCGATGAGGTCAACCAAGCGCAAGGCGTGTTGTACGAGTCCTCTGCCGAGGTCGGTCGATTGGAGGGACAGTTGCGCTTTATTGAGCAGTCTCGCCAAAAGGCTGAGCAGCGTCAGGCCGTGTTGGTTGATCAGCTTCAGAGTTGGCAGACCAAAGAGGCCCAAGCCCTTGAGGAGCTTGGGGGCTTGGATGAAAAGACCCTAGCCCAGTCTGAGCGTTTGGAGCAGTTGAATGCCCAAGCTGAGGAGCTTGGCATCTTGACGGAGCAACTCCAGCAAGAGTGGACCGCTAAGCAATCTCTTGAACGCGAGCAACATGCTCGGGTGATTGAAGTGCAGCAACAGCTTCAAGTCCTGGCCTCCGAGCAGCGCTCCATTCAAACCCAGTCCAACCAGCTCCTAGAGCGTCAAGAAAAGCTCGAGCTGGAGGTGGCAGGTCTTAACGCGCCCGACCCTGCACGTCTGAGCCAGGTTCAAGAAAAGCTCCTCATCGCGCAAGAGCAAGCCTTGCAAGCCCAAAACGATTTGGCTCATCTGCAAGAACAAGTCCCGGTGCTGGAAGAGGAGAGGCGTCTCGCGCAAGAACGGGTGAACCTAGAAAACGCCAAGTACGCTGACCTCTCGGCCAAACTCGACGCTTTGAAAGACTTACAGGCCAATGTGCTTGACAACGGCCGCCTAAAGCCGTGGCTAACCAAGCACGGTCTCCAAGACTTGCCCGCCTTGTGGAGTCAGTTGCAGGTACAAGAGGGCTGGGAGACTGCACTGGAGTCGGCCCTCAAGGAGCGCATGCGCTCGATGCAAGTGGGTCGATTGGAGAGCGTACAGTCCCTTGATCAAGATCCTCCTCCAGCCAAAGTCACCTTTCACGAGTTACCCAAAGACCACCCCACCCAGGTCAACCATAAGTTGCCTCGCTTGATGGATAAGGTGCATTGTCATGATGCCTCTTTGGCCGCTCTTTTAGGTCATTGGTTGGCCGGTGCCTACACCGCCGAACACCTCTCGCAGGCCTTTGCCGCTCGTAGCCAATATCAATTAAGCCAAGAGGAGTTCATCTATACCCAGGAGGGTCACAGCGTTGGAGCCCAAAGCGTCATGCTCTACGCGCCAGATGATGAGCAAGCGGGGGTTTTGGAGAGAGCTCAAAAGATAGAGAATTTAGAAAAGCAACTCAAGGCCCAACAATTGATGCGAGAGGAGTCGGATCAGTCTCTTCTTCGAAGTCAAGCGGCGTACGCCAAGACACTTAAAGATCTAGAAGACGCAAGGCTACAAACCTTGCAAGCCCAAAAACTCGCCCACGACACCCAAGTCGAGTCTCTTGGGTTAGCGCAGCTCTTTGATCAAACGCGTCTAAAACGCGAGAATTTGTTGCAGTCTCAAGATGAGATTAAACAAAGTTTGGCTCAGTTTGCTAGCCAATCCGAGGAACTTGATGCCAGCGTAGAGTCCTTGGATATGCAACTCGGTGATCTCCAAGAGCACCACGTGCGGGTTCAAGACCAGGTGCAAGCCGCACAAGTTCGCCATCAACAAGCCTTGGAGCAGGCACGCAGTCTTGAGAGAGAAGCTCAAGAGCTTGAGTTTGCTCTTCGTGAGGTTAAAACTCGAGAGGCCGAACTTCAACGCGTGATGCAAACTGCGCAAGAGCAAATGCAGTCCATTGCTAGCGAGCGCGAGCAACTCATGGCGGAGCTTGAACTGGCCAGCCTAGACAGCACCCAAGCGGCGCTACAAGAGGCCTTGGCAATCAAACTCGAGCGCGAGCAGGTGTTGGCCGCCAAACGCAGTGCGTATGATGATTTAACCGCCAAACTCAGAGCCAGTGATGAGCGTCGCTTGAGTCTTGAGCGCACCCTCGAGCCCCTTCGTCAGCGTGGTTCGGACTTGCAACTCAAAGAGCAAGCCGCAAGGCTTAACCAAGAGCAGTACAACGCGCAGTTGACTGAGGCGCAAGCCGACCTAGACGCCGTGCAAGCTCTGATTGTGAAAGATTCAGTCAAGCTCACCGGTTTGTCCTCCGAGATTGATCGATTGAACCGACAAATCGCGCAGCTTGGAGCCGTGAACTTGGCCGCACTCGATGAGTTGCAACACGCCAGAGAGAGAAAAGCATTTTTAGATGCACAAACCTTGGATTTGACCCAGGCCATGCAAACCTTGGAGTCGGCCATCCGCAAGATCGATGGTGAGACCAGAGACTTGTTGGGGGCAACGTTTCACAGTGTGAATGAACACTTTGGCCGTATGTTCCCAGAACTCTTTGGGGGAGGGAACGCCAAGCTCGTGATGACGGGGCAGGAAATTTTAGACACTGGTGTACAGGTGTGGGCACAGCCCCCGGGTAAGAAAAATCAAACCATCCATTTGCTCTCGGGAGGTGAGAAAGCGCTCACAGCCA
>DAISKH010000131.1:0-5513 GCA_036821105.1 Limnohabitans sp. | reverse complement strand
GCCATTGCCTTGGTGTTTGCTATTTTCCAATTGAATCCGGCCCCATTTTGTTTGCTCGATGAGGTCGATGCGCCATTGGATGATTCCAACACCGAGCGCTACAGTAAGCTTGTGAAAAGTATGTCCAAGGAGACACAGTTCTTATTCATCTCACACAATAAAATTGCCATGGAGATGGCTGAGCAATTGATCGGTGTGACGATGCAAGAGCAAGGCGTCTCCCGCATTGTGGCTGTGGACATGGAGTCAGCCATTTCGATGGCTGAGACGGCTTAGGGCCAATCCAAGATTTGATGAGCGGGCCCCTTTGCGACAAACACTTGGGGCCCTTAGAGATGATGTTGAGGTTTTTTGTGCCCTTTCCCCTCTTTCATAGACCCATACTTGAACTTTTCATGACCCTGAGCCGAACCATTAATGAGTAATTTTCAAATCGCTTTATTGCTCTTGGGAGCGGTGGTGCTTCTTGTCTTGGTGGGACAAGGCATTTGGGCATCACGAAGGAACCAACCTCGCCAAGCCGATCCCTTGGTGCGAGCACAATCCAAATCAAACACCGAGCATTCGCCTGGAGAGGGTGGAGATTACTTGGCCGCAGGCCAGGGGAGTGGACATCGGCGCGAGCCTGGGTTGGAGCATGATTATGGTGAGCACTCAGAAGCTTCCTTGTTAGCAGACCCCCACGCTTTACCGCATGAGGAGACAACTCACGGTGAGTCGGGAGCTCAGGCAAGACATCCTCTCTCAGCTCAGACTGAGCCTTCGAGCAGTCCAGACAATATGGATTTTGAGGTGAGCCAAACGATGCACACCGTGGATCGCTGGTTGGCCTTGGATGCATTGATTGATGCCATCGCGCCCATTGAAATTGAAGGCTTGGTCTCCGCCCAAGCTGCATGGGCGGCCTTGCCCCCAACTCGGCGCGTGGGCACCAAACCCTTCATGATCGAGGGGCTCAATGCTCAGCGCGGTGAGTGGGAGAGCCTACGCATGGGTCAGCAATACAGTGCCTTTCAAGCGGGTATCCAATTGGCCAATCGATTGGGTGCCATGAATGAAATTGAATTCTCCGAGTTTGTCATGAAAACCCAGCGCTTTGCCGATGCCGTGGGCGGCGAGGTGGAGTTCACGGATATGCTCGAGGAGGTGGCCCGCGCCAAAGAGCTCGATGCCTTTGCCAGTGAACATGACGCTCAACTCATATTTCAAATCAAAGCCCAGCGCTTGGCTTGGAGCCCAGGTTTTGTGCAGCAGCACGCCGGCGTTTTGGGCTTTGTTGCGGGTGTCATCCCTGGTCGCATGGTGATTCCTGCCAAGACGCAAGGCGGGCCTCCGATTTTGGGCTTGAGTTTTGATAGTCAAGCCGCTTTGGCCGATGACCCTTCCAGCTCCGCTATTCGTCTACTCAGTCTCACCTTGGATGTCCCCCAGGTTGAACAAACTGATGAACCTTTCAGGCGCATGTGGTACGTGGCGCAGGAATTGGCCCAAAGCATGGAGGGAACCATCACCGATGACCAAGGTTATGTGCTCACCTCCAATGCGCTGGCCAACATTGAGCAAGACCTCTTGTCCCTGTACACGGTGCTTGCCTCCAGGGATTTGGCGGCAGGTTCACCCCAAGCCCGCCGACTCTTTAGCTGAGTGGCTGAATTGTTTATCTGAGGCCCAACTGATGCAAGCGAGTTCAACTCTTTCAGATAGTCCCGGTGAGAGCGAAGAGGTTTGGACTCAGGCACAGATGCTGGACTTGGTGAGGCTCTTAAACGAGCACGCTCACCGCTATTACGTCCTCGATGAGCCCAGTCTGCCTGATGCGGAGTATGACCGACTTTATCAGCGCTTGGAGCAACTCGAAGCAAAGTACCCTCAGTGGCTCCAAGCCGATTCACCCACCCAGCGTGTAGGCGCAGGGGTGTTGGAGAGCTTTCAAAGTGTCGAGCATGCCCAAGCCATGCTCAGCATCAAAACTGAGACCGATACCCAAGCTAGTGGAGCCATTGCCTTTGATGAGCGCATGCGTCGCGAACTCGGGCTTTCTGAAGAGGCGCAACCCATTGAGTATGTGGCTGAGCTGAAGTTTGATGGTTTGGCAATGAATTTGACTTACCACAATGGCTTATTGGTGAGAGCGGCAACGCGGGGGGATGGTCTCAAAGGCGAGGACGTTACCCAAAACATCAGGACCATTCGGCAAATTCCGCTCAAATTAAAAGTCCCTCACTCTGGGACCCATCGAGGTGGGGGGGAGTCTTGGGATCAGCCTTTGCCCGCCCCTGAGTGGCTAGAAGTCAGAGGCGAGGTGTACATGTCTCGACGCGATTTTGAGGCACTCAATGAGCGACAACGCCAACGAATTGCTCAGGGGATGAAGAATGAAAAAACCTTTGTCAATCCCCGCAACGCGGCGGCTGGTGCCGTGAGACAACTCGATAGTGCTATCGCAGCCGAGCGGCCTTTGAGCTTTTTTGCCTATGGTGTGGGGCTCTTTAGTGCACCCTTGGTCAATAAGCCCGCGGATGATTCGAGTGAACAACCTGATTTGTTTGAGCCGATTGCCCCACAATCTCCCATGCCCCACGAAGCGGCAAACGATGCGCCGAGATCGAACTTTCAACACCTGCAAGCGCAAGGTATCAATGAGCACTGGCAAATCCTCATGGCCTTGAAGGCTTGGGGGTTCCCCGTGGCCCAAGAAAGTCAACGTGTCCAAGGTGCTCAAGGGCTGGTGGCATTTCACCAAGACATGGGCCGCTTGAGGGAACACTTGCCCTTTGATATTGATGGTGTGGTGTACAAGGTTAACCGACTCGACTGGCAGCAACAATTGGGGTTTGTTACTCGAGAGCCCCGATGGGCGGTGGCGCACAAATATCCAGCCCAAGAGCAGCTCACCCAAGTCCTCAGCATTGACGTCCAAGTTGGACGCACTGGAAAGCTCACACCTGTGGCCAAGTTGAATCCAGTTTTTGTGGGCGGGGTCACTGTCACCAACGCCACATTGCACAACGAGATTGAGGCCCAAAGGAAAGACGTGCGCATCGGAGACACCGTGGTGGTGCGCCGTGCCGGTGATGTGATCCCTGAGGTGGTGAGTGTGGTCCTAGAGCGCCGCGTAGAAGGCGCTCAACCCTTCACGATGCCAAGTCTATGTCCTGTTTGCAGTAGTGTTGCGGTTCGCGAGGAGGGGGAGGCTGATCACCGCTGTACGGGCGGACTTTATTGTCAAGCCCAAAGAACCCAAGCATTGTTTCACTTTGCCTCTCGGCGTGCCATGGACATTGAGGACTTGGGCGAAAAAGTGATTGAACAATTGGTCAACACCAAGTTGGTTCAAACGCTGGCTGACTTGTACCGCTTAGATCAAACGTCTTTGATGGGGCTTGAACGGATGGCGCAAAAGTCCTCGGCCAATGTTCTTGCGAGCATTGAAAAATCCAAAACAACCACGTTGGCCAGATTTTTGTATGCCCTGGGTATTCGCCATGTGGGCGAGAGCACGGCCAAAGATTTGGCGAGTCATTTCGGTTCACTCGACGCTGTGATGCAAGCCAGCGAGGAGCAACTGCTGCAAGTGCGCGACGTGGGGCCTGTAGTGGCCACAAGTGTCAGAGCGTTTTTTGCCCAACCGCATCACCGCGAGGTGATTGAGCAGCTTAGAGCTCTGGGGGTGCATTGGCCCGAGGAGCTTGATAAGGCCAGCCAACCCAAGCCATTGCAAGGACAGACCTATGTGATCACGGGAACTCTCTCTAGGCTGAGTCGCGATGAGGCCCGCGATCTCTTGGAGGGCTTGGGGGCGAAGGTGGCGTCAAGTGTGAGTAAGAAAACCACGGCCTTGATCGCAGGCGAGAGCGCAGGCTCTAAGCTTGAGAAGGCCCAGTCGCTTGGGGTTACGGTGATGGATGAAGCGGCCTTTGAGTCATGGTTGCAATCCGTCAACGCGGGCTAGAGTCTTGCGTTGCCTGAGGACCAGGGTGCCAGAGTGACCGATTGAGAACTAGCGCACTAGAGCACTAGAGCACTAGATCTTTAGAGCGTAAGAGCTTGTTGACCCATTTAACACGAATAGAACTGAAGACATGGCCATCAAAGAAATTTTAAAAATGGGCGACCCAAGGCTATTGCGAGTGGCCAAACCTGTGCAGGCATTTGACACTCCCGAGCTCCACGCTTTGGTCCAGGACCTCTTGGAGACGATGAAAGAGGCCAAAGGCGCGGGCTTGGCTGCACCTCAAATCGGTGTGGATTTGAGGGTGGTGATTTTTGGTTCAGGCCAAATCAATCCTCGATACCCTGAAGCTCCCATCATTCCACAGACCATTCTTATCAATCCAGTGCTTGAGCCTTTGGGGAGTACCATGGAGTCGGCTTGGGAGGGGTGTTTGTCAGTGCCAGGCCTGCGCGGAGTGGTGCCTCGTTATGTGGCGCTCAGGTACCGAGGTTTTGATATTCATGGCTTAGAGATAGATCGCCAAGTCGAGGGTTTTCATGCCCGTGTCGTGCAGCACGAGTGCGATCACTTGGACGGTGTGTTGTATCCCATGCGAATTGAGGATATGAGCCAATTTGGCTACACCGAGGTGCTTTTCCCGGAATTGAGTGCTGATTCTGACGATGACTAAGCCAAGTCAAGCCAAGCAACCCCACACACTAAAAAAACAGATGAGTTTGATTCGCTTGAGGGTTGAACCTCATGGGTTGTTTTGTTTTTTCCACGACAATCATGAGTAAGAATCTCAATGACTTTCGAGCTCAATGTCCTATATGGTTTTTGGGGGCTCTTTAAGTCCATTCAACTCCATTCAACTCCATTCAACTCGTTCTTACTAAACTTTCATGTCGCAAGATCTGCATACTCTCGTTGAAACCTTCAACCCCCATCCCAGTAAGCCTCAATTGAAATTACCTCAAGGCGCCACCGATGCCCATGTGCATGTGTTTGGTCCCCAGGCCCTCTTTCCCTTCACCCCAGAGCGGCATGTAACGCCTAAAGATGCCCCAAAGGAGGCCCTTTTTGCCATGCACGAGATGATGGGGATTGAGCGCTGTGTGATCGTGCAGTCTGCGGTTCATGGTCAAGACAATCGGGTGCTTGAGGATGCCATGAAGGCCAGACCTGGGCGCTATTTGGGCGTGGCCTTGCTGCCCACCAACGTCTCGGACGTTGAGCTCAGACGTCTTGCCGGTCTAGGGGTCAAGGGAGTGCGTTTTAATTTCATGGCCCACTTGGGCGGCAATGCCAATGCCATTGAGGAGATCATTGCTTTATCGCACCGACTCAAAGACGTTGGTATGCATTTGCAAGTTCACTTTCAAAGTCATTTAATCCATGAGCTCTCAGCGCATTTCAAAAAAAGTGCTGTACCCGTTGTGATTGATCACATGGGACGTGTAGATGCAGAGCTTGGGGCTGAGCATGAAGACTTTGCTCAACTCATGAAATTGCTTGAGTCGCCTCAGTTTTTTGTAAAAGTAAGCGGCATTGACCGAGTGGACTCACGTTTCTCCTT
>DAISKH010000130.1:5211-9019 GCA_036821105.1 Limnohabitans sp. | reverse complement strand
CCGCCCATCTGAGCAAATCCGAAGTCATCCGATTGGCCATTGAGTCCTCTGTCTTGGCCGCACATCAACATGTTTTTGGTGTGTTGTTTTGGTTCTCTATTTTTGCAAGCGTGGGTCTAGGGCCCATGGGTGCAGTGGTTTATCGCATGAGTCATTTGCTCTCCAAGTTGTGGCCACCTCAAACCTCGGGCTTGCCCGTTTGGGGCTCCTCAACCCTTGGCGGGGCGTCAATTTACTCAGGCGAGGGCCATTCCAGCACCAACGGTAGCACCCAGACCCTGCAAGATCAATACTCGAATTCAGCACCGCTAGAGGCTCATTTTGTGAGTGAGGCCTTGCGGGCTTGGAGTGCCTGGGCTTGGATGCGCTTGGATTGGCTCTCAACCCGAGCAACTGCGCTGTCGTTTGCAGTGGTTGGCAATTTTGAAGATGCGATCGAGAATTGGAGATTGCGAGCAAGCGTGGACCCCGATGACAACGACGGTGTGGTGGTGGCGGCCACAGCGGGTGCTTTAGGTTTGCAGTTGGGAGGTGCAGCATTGGCTGAGATTTCTGCTGCCTCAGGCAATGCTGAATTGGGTGCAGAGCCCCAGGTGCATCACTTGAATAGTGTGGTGGGCTTGGTCTGGAGAACAGTGGTGATGTGGTTCGTCTTGCTCACTCTTTTGAGCTTGGCTAGACTGTTGGGGTGAGCACACTAGTCAATGAGAGCAGGCCCATTAAAAGGTACGTCCACTGCTCAACTCTTCAAAAAGCTGTTGATAAATTTTATAGCGTGAGGCATTGATCAGGCCCTGCGCCAAGGCTTCTCGAACGCCGCAATTGGGTTCGTGCAAATGGGTGCAATTGTAAAAACGACAACCCTTGGCATGAGCCTTGAAGTCGGGCATGAAGTGGCTTAACTCATTGGCTGCAATTTGGTGAATGCCAAACGACTGAAATCCTGGCGAATCGATGAGTGCGGTCTCCCGATCAGGATCGACCCAGTAAAGGTTGGTGGCGGTGGTGGTGTGTTTACCTGAGTTGAGCGCTTGTGAGATCTCTTGTGTTGCAATATGTGCACTGGGTATAGCGGTATTGATGAAGGTACTTTTCCCCACGCCAGAGGGGCCCAAAATCAAGGTCATTTGCCCTTTGAGGGATTGGAATAACACCTCATACGATGGGTGGTCGTGTTTGAGCGACAAAGCAAACAAAGGGTAACCCATGGTGGGGTAGACCTGTAGGCGCTGCCAGGCTTGGTGAAAGGGCTCCGTCAGATCGGATTTATTGAGAACAATCAGTGCTTTGATCTGCGCGGCTTGGGCTGCGATCAAAGCTCGGGTGAGTTGGGTCTCGGAGAACTCAGGCTCAGCGGCAATCAAAATAAGCAACTGATCAATATTGGCGGCAAAGGATTTAGTCCTGAGCTCATCTTGTCGGTAAAACTCATTGCGTCTGTGCTCCACGCTCTCGATGGTGCCCTCATCTTGTGTGGGGGTCCACCAGACTTTGTCACCCACCAACGCATTGGATTTTTTTCCCCTCGAGCGACAAATGCGCCGACTCCCATCGGGGCTCTCCACCATCACGTGGCGGCCATGACCGGACACGACCAATCCCAGTTGCTTCATGCGCGCATGCGCGCCAAACGCTCACTGGCCGGGGGATGGGAGTAATAAAAGGCAGCGTACCAAGGATCAGGAGTGAGGGTGGAGGCATTGTCCTTGTAGAGCTTGGTGAGAGCACTCTCCAAGTGCTTGGCGGGCGCGTGAGATGTTGCGTAGGCGTCCGCCTCAAATTCTTGCACCCTAGACCTCCAACTCGACACAGGTGTGCTAATAAAGGTCACCAAAGGAGTGACCATCGTAAAGAGAATCAATGCCAATGCATTGTTACCTGAGGGTGTGAAGCCTTGGAAATTGGGAGTCACGCCAAGACCCGTGAAAAACCAAGCTTGTTGAGAGAGGTAGCCCAAGATGGCAAACCCCACCAGCGTCAAGCAAAAATTGATAGCGATCATCTTAAAGAGGTGCTTGTGCTTGAAGTGACCCAACTCATGCGCCAAGACCGCTTCCATCTCATCGGCCGTTAATTGTTCAAGCAAAGTGTCAAAGAAGACCACACGTTTGCTGCTTCCAAATCCTGTGAAAAAGGCATTGGAGTGCGCTGATCGTTTGGAGCCATCCATCACAAAAAATCCCTTGGCTTTAAAGCCTGAGCGCTCCATGAGAGAGGCGATGCGTTCTTTGAGGGAGTCGTCATTCAAGGGCGTAAACTTATTAAAAAGCGGCATCAAAAATGTGGGAGCAATCCAAATCATGAGCAGTTGAAACGCCACCAGAGCACCCCACGCTTTGAGCCACCAGTTCGCCCCCCCAGCCTCCATGAGCCACAAAATGAGCGCAATCAAAGGCACACCTAGCACGAGTCCCAGTGCCACGCCTTTGATCATGTCGCTGATCCAAAGCTTCAAGGTGAGTTTATTAAAACCAAAGCGCTCTTCGATGACAAAGGTTTGTATCCAAGACATGGGCAAATTGATCACACCCGAGATGAACACAAAGGCCAATATGAAGACAGTCTCCTCCTTGAGCCCCAAGCCCATCCATGACACCAAGGCTTGGTTGAGCATGTTAATCCCGCCTAGAAGCGTCCAGCCCACGATCACCAAAGTTTCGATAAACAAATCCCAAAACGCGATTTTCGATTTGGCCAACGTATAGTCAGCAGCTTTTTGATGGGCCTCCAACGTAATGGTGTTCTCAAACCCCTTGGGCACTTGTGTGCGGTTGGTCAAAACGCATTTGTTTTGACGCGTCATGAGGCCTATTTTGACGATGAGGTTGATCAATAAGGCAATAGCAAAAGCAAAGGTCATGTTCAGTGATGGATTCATGCCCAGAGTTTAAAGCCATTTGCCTCTCTCACCAATAGCCAACTCTAGTGAGAGGCCTCTGGGCGAAAGCTCCAATGGGATTTTTCTCAACGCTCCTCACTTGCCCCTGGGAAGACTTTGTGGCTGACAAAATGGTTGCATTTCTGAAGGCCTTCAAAAAATTTTGATGGGATGCGCGACAATGGAGGGTATGAACACTCTGCACTCCAATCCCCATAGCCCTAGTAACGAACCAAGCGACCCTTCCAGTGCTGCGAGTAATCTTGTGCCTGCCGAGCTAGCCAAGTCTGACCAAAATTTGGTCTGGGTCGACTGCGAAATGACTGGGTTGGACCCTGAGCGCGAAAGGCTCATTGAAATCGCCGTTGTCATCACAGGCCCACAGTTGACGCCTCGCATTGAGGGTCCTGTTTTAGTGATCCATCAATCGGAGGAGATTTTGTCAAAAATGGATGCTT
This sequence comes from Limnohabitans sp., assembly GCA_036821105.1. GTDB lineage: Bacteria > Pseudomonadota > Gammaproteobacteria > Burkholderiales > Burkholderiaceae_C > Limnohabitans. The sequence continues at coordinate 5,683 of DAISKH010000130.1, read as the reverse complement.
GGAATAAATCCACCCATGGCAAAAGTGGTTTGATCGAGCGTGTGCGCGCCTCCACCCTGAATGAGGCGCAAGCCGAGCAAGAATTATTGGCATTCATCAAGCGTTATGTCCCCAAGGGCGGCTCCCCGTTGTGTGGCAATACCATTAGCCAAGATCGACGATTTTTGGTGAAGTTCATGCCCCAATTAGAGGGCTGGTTGCACTACCGCAATTTGGATGTGAGTACCTTGAAAGAATTGGCCAAACGCTGGAAGCCTGCTGCATACAGTTCGTTTAAAAAACAACAAAAACACACTGCATTGGCGGATGTGCATGAGTCCATCGAAGAGTTGATTCACTACCGAGAGCACTTCATTCAACTTTAGTCTTGATTGGACGCCAAGTAGGCTTGGAGGGGATCACGAGTGGGTATTGGGCTTCATGAAAGTTGAAAAATAGCAGAAATAATGCAGGAATAATGCAGGAATAATGC
>DAISKH010000130.1:0-5111 GCA_036821105.1 Limnohabitans sp. | reverse complement strand
AATAATGCAGGAATAATGCAGGAATAATGCGATCAAAGTTCGAATTTTGAGCAAACTCGCTACCGTTCAATGCAGAACTTTTTGCCTTCGTTTTAAACTCCAAGATAAATAGTTCTTGGTGAAAACCCGAGCTTATGCGATAATCAGAAAGTTCGTCCTAGATGACGAACTCGCGCATCTACCTCACACCTTGGGTATACCGAACTGGTTTACCAAAATCGCTTGGATTAATCATAATCATCAAGCCTTGTTCTCTGTTTGAAGGTTGATGTTGTCAACAACCTTTGATGGAGCCCTCACCGATTGGTGGGTGGAGTAAACATGTACGAGTCTCTCGAGATCGATAGCAACGCTATTGTCCAATCTGAATCAACCCCCCGCGAAGATCACGCTAAAGCGCCCTTGCTGCATGAGCAAGAGGTTCATGCCGATGCACAAGCAAGTGTTGACGCTGTGCTTGAAGATGTCATCCCCAAAGTCGCCAAGCCCAACCCTTTTCAAGAATTAGGATTGACTCGCGAGCTCTTGGCCGCTGTGTTCGATCTGGGCTACACCGCACCCACCACCGTTCAAGTCAAGGTCATTCCCTTGGCGATGAAAAATTCCCAGGATGGTGGCCATACCGATTTGATGGTGTCGTCTCAAACGGGCAGCGGGAAAACGGCGGCATTCTTATTGCCCGTCATTCAAACCCTTTTGCAACAAGCACGTGAGCGTGAGGTCGCTGAAGCCCAAGCTTTTGAGGCCCAAGTGGCTGCTGCGCTTGCTGCTGGCACACCACCGCCTAAGCGCGCCAAACGCAAGGACCCCACCAATCCTCGTCACTTCAAGGCGGCCACACCCGGTGCCTTGGTTTTGTGCCCCACCCGTGAGCTTGCTCAACAAGTGGCCCATGACGCCATTGGCTTTGTCAAGCACTGCAAAGGCATTCGTGTTGCAACAGTGGTGGGTGGGATGCCTTATGCGCTTCAAATCGCCAAACTGCAAAACGCAGATCTTGTGGTGGCCACACCGGGTCGTTTAATTGACCTCCAACGCTCCATGCATATCAAACTCGAGGACGTGCAGTTCTTGGTGGTCGATGAGGCTGATCGGATGCTCGATCTAGGTTTCTCAGACGACTTGGCTGAAATTAACCAACTCACCATCGAGCGTCGTCAAACGATGATGTTCAGTGCCACCTTTGCTCCTCGGATTCAAAGCTTGGCTGCTCGCGTGATGAGAAAACCTCAGCACATCCAAATTGACACCCCCCAAGAGCGTCACAACAACATCAAACAGTTGCTCTTTTGGGCTGATAACTCGCAGCACAAAAGAAAACTCTTGGACCATTGGCTCAGAGACACCAGTATTGAGCAAGCCATTGTCTTTGCCAGCACCCAAGTGGAGTGTGATGGCTTGGCCGCTGATTTGCAACAATCGGGTTTTTCAGCAGTCGCTTTGCACGGCGCTTTGAGTCAAGGCTTGAGGAACCGTCGATTGATGGCGCTTCGCAATGGTCAAGTTCAATTTTTGGTCGCTACAGACGTAGCTGCCAGGGGCATCGATGTGCCCTCCATCTCGCACGTCTTTAACTATGGCTTGCCCATGAAGAGCGAGGACTACACCCACCGCATTGGTCGAACAGGTCGTGCCGGTCGTGATGGCTTGGCCATTACATTTGCCGAATTCAGAGATCGTCGCAAAATTCAAGACATTGAACATTTCACCCGTCAACCCTTGCCCACTGAGGTGATTGCTGGATTGGAGCCTTCTCAGCGCAGCGAGAGACCGCGTGGATTTGATGATTCTCGTCGCGGTGCACCCCCCAGAGGACGGGGTCGCCCCTTTGGTGGCGGTGGCGGTGGATACCGTGACGGTTTTGCTGGCTCCAGAGACTCGGCTCCCCGAGACGGCGGTGGCTTCAGAGATGCCGCCCCTCGTGACGGCGCTTTCAGAGACGCAGCGCCTCGCAGCGGTGCTCCCCGTGACTTTGCCCCTCGCGATGTGTTTGCCCCACGTGGACAAGCGCCTCGCGGTGCCGCACCCCACAAGGCGGGAGCTCACAAAGGTGCACCCTCCAAGAGCTTTAAACCTAAAAGCAGATAACTGTATTAAAGCTCGCTCTGGCCAAGACCTTTAAGGTTTGGCCAGATCTAAGACTGGCTTAGGGCTTCATGAGCCTTAGGCCATTTTTTTTGCATGAAATTGAACGACCGACTGGGTGCCTTGGTGGTACGGCCCTTCATCAAGCACGCGTGTGCCCTCCAAGCCCCAAACCTCATGCAGGGAGGATAAATTTGAACGCAACGTGTGCAGTCCCGGATAGCGGTTCGTTGACGGCCCTTGGGAATCGTCGGGCTCGTGTTTGGCCTCCAAAATGAAACGTCCATCAGGCTTTAAAACAGTGGCCAAACGGCCAAATAAACGTTCTCGGGTGGGGGTAGGGGGTTGAAAAAAAATGGACACGATCAAGTCCCAATGATCCTCACTAGGCTCGTAATCATTCAAGTCCACGGTGTGGTAGCTCAACTCAACACCTCGCTCCTTGGCAAGCGCCAAGGCTTTTTGGCGTGCCAGGGTGGAGAAATCAAGACAGGTGACCGTAAACCCAAGGCTTGCTAAAAAGACCCCGTTCCTGCCCTCGCCATCGGCCAGGCACAAGGCGCGGCGACCTTTGAAGGTTCCCCAAGCGGTGCTTAGACGCTTAAGTTCAGTTTGCAAGAAATCATTGGGCTCAACACCATAGGCCCAAGGCGTTGACGCATAGCGCTGGTCCCAGTACGCTGCTTGAGTGTTTCGAAGCGGTGTGTGCTCTGGTTGTGTTTGATGAGGCTCAGAGCCTTTGGGTTGATCTAATTTTTTCATGGCATGGGGTCAGTGTGTGCACAGTCGTGTTGAGACTGGAGTCGCCACAAAGAAGTGGTTTCTCCTCGGCGGGCTTCATAAAACGGGTCGCTCGTGTCGCTTGACTTGGGGTGTGTGGGCTGGGCCTTGAGTTGGCCTACGACGACCAAGCCTGCTTGTTCGATCCATTCTTCGAGCTCACCATTTTTTCTCAGTCCCAGGCGTTGAGCCAAGTCAGACATGATGAGCCAGCCCTCTCCCTCTGGGGCTAAGTGGGCTTGAAGTCCATTCAAAAAGCCTTTGAGCATAGCGCTCTCCGGGTCAAAGATGGCGCGCTCCATGGGGCTTCTGGCTTTGCCAGGCAGCCATGGTGGATTGCAAACGATCAAAGGGACTCGTACGTCAGCAAACAGTGAGGTTTGTAGCAGTTGAACACGACCCTCCAGGCCTAAACGGGTGAGGTTGTCTTTTGCGCACTCAAGTGCTCTCAATTGGGTGTCGGTGCCCACGACTTTTTGCACGCCACGGGACAACAAAATGGCGCTGAGTACCCCCGTGCCTACGCCCACATCTTGGGCAATTGAGTGGCCCTCGAGCGCTTTAGGCAATGGGGCTTTGAGTAGCAGATCCAAATATTCACCGCGAACGGGTGAAAACACTCCGTAATGTGGGTAGATGCGAGGCACTCCTATGGTGTCGACGACTGGTTCTTTGGTTTGGCCCTGTTGGCCTCCTGACTTATTGGGCTCAACCTGTGCAAGGACTTTCAAGGCGTTGATGGCGACCCCTTTTTTTTGCCACTCATAGGCGCCAATATAGCCCAACAGTTCCTTTAATGAGACCAGTGTGAGGGGCGTATCTTTTGGGTCTTGGTGTGCACTAGTGGGGGTGGAATTGGACGACTTGGTGAGCGGTGATAGTTCCTTGACTTCCTTGACTCCGTTGAGTTCGTTGAGTTCGTTGAGTTCAGTCAATTCGGTGTGTGGTTTACGTGAGCCCAGATCTTGATCACCCCACACTGCGCTCAATACCTCTCTCACTTGGGGTGAGCGTTTCAAGGGGATCGAGAGATGGGTGTCGATGGGGATGAGGAGTTTACTCAGAAGTTTGAGATGCTCTGAGCGGTGCAGTCTGTGCACATGAAAGGTCTTTGAAAGAGTCTGGACATCTTTACTTTGGGGCGCGGACTGGGGCTTTTTGGGTGAGCGGGGCTCAAGCCTTTTTTGCATGGCTACCAGCAGTTGCTTGGCATTTTGGAAATCACACCACCACACCAGACCCACATTTTGGCGGGCCAACATCAAGGCGTCTGATGCGTTAAGTTCTTGTGTGATGTTCACCCACTGCTGGGGGGTCGCCAAGTCACTCTCGGTTCTCCAGTGCCAATTTGCTGGAAGTGCGTCTAGCCGCTTGAGCTCATCAACCCGGGGGGTTCGCTTGTCGCTATTGGGAGAGGTGATGGCGTTCACCTTGGGGCAAGGCTTGCCGGGTCTTTGGAGGCCACGATGATGCCTTGGTCCAGCAGGCCTTGGATTTGTGCCGCACTCAGGCCCAAAGCGTTGAGTGTTTGCAACGTGTGCTCACCCAACTCGGGTGCGAGTTGGGCGTGCACGCCTGGTGTACGACTGAGTTTGGGGACAATCCCCGGTACTTCAAAAGTCGTCCCGTCACGCAAAGTAATGGGTTGCAACATGTCGCGGGCGCGGTAGTGGGGATCTTTGGCGATGTCGGCCACGTTGTAAATCTGACCCGCAGGCACTTGAGCACGCTCCAAAGTCTCCAACACCTCGCCCACCGAGCGAGTTTGACTCCACTCTTCGATGGCGGCGTCAATTTCTTGCACCCGCTCAACCCGTCCGGTGTTGTGCGCCAGTGCTGGGTCTTGTCCAAGGTCCTCTCGGCCAATTGCACTCATGAGTCGTTTGTAGATCGAGTCGCCATTGCCTGCAATGAGTGCATAACGGTCATCTTGGCAGCGGTAAGCGTTGGTGGGGGCAATGCCAGGGAGGGCCGAGCCCGCAGCCTCACGAACGACTCCTTTGGCACTGTACTCTGGCAATAAGCTCTCCATGCAATTGAAAACGGCCTCATAAAGGGCCACGTCAATGACCTGGCCTTTACCGGAGCGCTCTCGCTCGTGCAGAGCAATCAATATCCCCACCACTCCGTGCAGGGCAGCCAAGGTGTCTCCAATGGAGACGCCAACGCGCACAGGCACGCGCCCTGGCTCGGCTGTCAAATGTCGCAACCCGCCCATCGCCTCGGCGATGACGCCAAAGCCCGGT
>DAISKH010000129.1:0-9068 GCA_036821105.1 Limnohabitans sp. | reverse complement strand
CAATGGTGCCCACGTTCACGTGAGGCTTGGTGCGTTCAAATTTACCTTTTGCCATTTTTCGACTCCGAAAAAAACACTAACGACAATGTGCCTAAGCACGTTTAAAAAAAATTACTGGTGCCCATGGCGGGAATCGGACCCGCGACCTCTCCCTTACCAAGGGAGTGCTCTACCACTGAGCCACATGGGCCTAACCACGAACGCCTAAACCAACTGGCCCAAAAAGTGGTGGAGCGGGAGACGGGAATCGGACCCGCGTCATTAGCTTGGAAGGCTAAGGTTCTACCATTGAACTACTCCCGCACTGAAGAAATAGTCACATTGAGCATGAAAAAGACAGTGCGTCTTGACCCATATTCAAGGATAACCACTCGTGCAAGCACTTTCACGACCATTTCGCTGGTGGAGGAGACTGGATTCGAACCAGTGTAGGCGTAAGCCAACAGATTTACAGTCTGCCCCCTTTAGCCACTCGGGCACCCCTCCGGCGAACCTCATAATATAGCACAAGACGATGGCTTTTCAGTCAAATACTTGGACTTTCCCGAACAATTTCAATAAGCCACCCCAACATTGTTGTTTTGTGTCGAGCCTTCTAGCCCCTGGTCTCGAGTGTCCAGTCCCATTGAAGACCATGACCACGAAGCCAATCCTGCGCCTTTGAGAAATGTCCAGAGCCGATGAAAGGAGAGGGCATTCGCCTCGCAGACAAGGGTGACGGGTGGTTGGACTGGAGCAACAAAATCGGCGTGCGATAGTCCTGGGCCCAGCCTTGAATGGAAGCAGCATAACGCTGGGCGTGTGCACCCCAGAGCATGAATACGCACGCATTGGATGCCTTCAAGACTGTCTCGATCATCCGCTCGGTGAGCGCCTCCCAACCCCAATGGGCGTGACTGGCGGGCTCGCCCTCACGCACCGTCAGACAGGTATTGAGTAAGAAAACACCTCGCTTGACCCAGGGCATCAGCGAAGACTGATCACTTCTCGGCAATGGCAGTCCTAGATCGCGGCTGAGTTCTTCAAAGATATTTTTAAGAGACGGCGGGGCCCTCACCCCCATTCCCACAGAAAATGCCAGCCCTTCTGCTTGATGGGCGCCGTGGTAAGGGTCTTGCCCCAAAATCACCACCCGAACCGCCTGGGGCTCAAGGAGTGATAAGAGCCGCAAAGGCTCTGAGGGGAAGACTGAGTATCCAGCCCTGATGTCACCCAGCAACTTGGCATGCAAGGAGAGTCCTGCATCGCTTGCAAAAAAGTCTTGCACCACGCCCCTCCACGCGGGCTTGATCCCTTCTAGCCAAAATTGCTGGACTTGGAGGCGATTCAATCCAAGTGGCAGAGTCAGACTTGGGAGGACATCCCCCAAGAGTTCTCCTTGGCGCTCAGCCCCCAACATGGGAGAGGCTTTCACACCAGAGCCTGGCCAAAGAGATCATGACACTGAAGGGGTTCATGATGTTTAGATTCAAGGCTTGGGGGCTTTTTTGGACTTCCCCGAAGAAGCACTCCTGTCGGCCCCCAATCCAAAAAGTGTCTCTAGCGCCAGACCTGGCTCCTCTTCTCTCATGAACGCCTCACCCACCAAAAAGGCATGCACCCCAGCGTCTTTCATGCGAGCAACGTCTTCCACAGTCCGAATTCCGCTCTCAGTGACCAATAAGCGCTCCGGGCCCACTTGGGCATAGAGATCAATCGTCGTTTGCAAGTCCACCTCAAAGGTTTTGAGGTTCCGATTGTTAACACCAATCAAGGGTGTTTTGAGCTTTAATGCGCGCACCATCTCCTCACGGTCATGCACTTCGACCAACACCGCCATCCCCAGGTCTTGTGCGATCCACTCAAACTCCCTCATCTGCTCATCTGAAAGGCAAGAGGCGATGAGCAAAATGCAATCTGCGCCCATGCTTCTTGACTCATAGACTTGGTACGCATCGATGATGAAGTCTTTCCTTAAAACGGGCAAATGGCAAGACGCTCTTGACTGCTTTAACGCATCGACACTGCCTTGAAAAAATTGCACATCGGTCAAGACTGACAAACACGCCGCCCCATACTCCGCATAGCTTTGGGCAATGTCAGCGGGGATGAATTCTTGCCTCAACACGCCCTTGGAGGGGCTTGCCTTTTTAACCTCAGCGATCACCGCCGATTGGCCAGCGGCAATTTTTGCGCGAAGGGCTCCCACAAAGTCTCTGGTGAGCACACGGCTTTGGGCATCTTCTTTAATCAGCTCAAAGGGCTTTTTCTCCTTCAATGCCTGCACCTCTTGGCGCTTCACAGCCACAATTTTGTCCAAAATATCACTCACGTCTTGCACTCCTGGTTTGCTTGGCGGCATTTAAACACTCTATCTCGACCTGAACCTGAACCTGAACCTGAGACTGAGAGCCTAAGCCTGAACTTGTGTCCGAGTGTAGGCCAACCACTCATCAAGTTTTTGTCGGGCTTGGCCGGACTCGAGCATGGACTGCGCTTTGTGTAAACCGTCTTGGATGCTGGTGGCCACATTGGCGGCATACAAAGCCACGCCCGCGTTGAAGGCCACAATGTCGCTCTGAGGACCACCCGCTCCGTCCAAGACCCCCAAGAGCATGGCTCGGGACTCTTCGGGAGTCTCCACTTTGAAAGCCCTGAGGGAGGACATCCCCAGACCAAAGTCTTCAGGGTGAATCTCATACTCCCGGATCTCCCCGTCCTTTAATTCACCCACCATGGTCGCGGCCCCCAAGGACACCTCATCGAGTCCGTCTTTGCCGTAAACCACCAAAGCATGATCGGCGCCCAAGCGCTGCAAGGCACGCACTTGAATGCCCACCAAATCGGGATGAAACACCCCCATCAAAATGTGAGGTGCATTGGCGGGGTTGGTGAGTGGGCCCAAGATGTTGAAGAGGGTTCGAACACCCAACTCTTTTCTGACCGGCGCCACATTCTTCATGGCCGGGTGGTGGTTGGGAGCAAACATGAACCCAACCCCTGTGTCGGCAATGCTCTGAGCGATTTGCTCGGCGTTTAAGTGAAAGCTCGCCCCCAAACTCTCTAGAACATCAGCGCTCCCGCTCTTGGAGCTCACACTTCGGTTTCCGTGTTTACTCACCCGCGCCCCTGCCGCTGCGGCCACGAACATCGCACACGTGGAGATGTTGAAGGTGTGAGACCCGTCCCCACCGGTCCCCACAATGTCCACCAAATGCGTGCGGTCCTTCACCATGACCTTGGTGGAGAACTCGCGCATGACTTCGGCTGCGGCCGTGATCTCACCGATGGTCTCCTTTTTAACGCGCAGACCCGTTAAAAAGGCCGCACTCATCAAAGGCGACATCTCGCCAGTCATGATCATGCGCATTAAGTGCAGCATCTCGTCGTGAAAAATCTCTCGGTGCTCAATGGTGCGTTGAACCGCTTCGGTTGGGGTAATGGGCATGGTCTTGGCTCTTAAAAAATGGAGTGAAAGGTCTGAGTTGAGGTGCTCTAACGCTGATGGAGGAAATTATCCAATAAGGCATGTCCAGCTTCAGACAAAACGGATTCGGGATGGAACTGCACCCCTTGAATGGGAAAGTGCTTGTGACGCACCCCCATGATCTCCCCGTCTTCGCTCCAAGCGGTGATCTCCAACTCAGCTGGACAACTGCTGCGCTCAATGGCCAAGGAGTGGTAACGGTTGACGGTCAGGGGATGGGGCAGGCCATGAAAGACACCCACGCCCAAGTGCTCAATCACCGAGGTCTTGCCGTGCATGAGTTGCTGGGCCCGAACCACACGGGCGCCAAAGGCCGCACCAATGCTTTGGTGGCCCAAGCACACCCCCAAAATCGGAATCTTTGAGGCAAAGTGACGAATCGCTTGCACTGAAATACCGGCCTCACTGGGAGAACATGGCCCAGGCGAGACCACAAGTCGCTCAGGCGCCAACGCCTCGATCTCCTCCAGCGTGATCTCGTCATTGCGGTAGACCGTCACGCGCGCTCCAAGCTCTGCCAGGTACTGCACAACATTGAAGGTGAAGGAGTCATAGTTGTCGATCATGAGGACATTGAACCGGGTGAGGCCCTTGGCGGCTTCCTTATCCAGCTCGTAACAGGGCACAACTCGAGCGGTCGCACTCTGGTGGGTAGGGGGATTTATAGTGTTCATGGTGTTCACTCCCATCCCTCTTCGACCAGTTCACTGGCTCGTATCAAGGCCCGGGCTTTGTGTTCCGTTTCTTGCCACTCCAACTCGGGCACCGAGTCGGCCACCACCCCAGCCGCGGCCTGCACATGCAAGGTCTGGTCTTTGATGATGCCCGTACGAATGGCAATCGCCACATCCATATCGCCCGCATAACTCAAATAACCACACGCGCCACCGTAGAGGCCTCGCTTACTGGGCTCCAGTCGATCAATGAGCTCCATGGCATGCACTTTGGGAGCCCCCGTCAGGGTGCCAGCAGGGAAGGTGGCCCTCAAAACATCCATGTTGGAGACCCCATCATGGAGGACCCCTTCCACATTGCTCACAATGTGCATGACATGGCTATAGCGCTCCACCACAAAGGACTCAGTGACTTTGACGCTACCGGTTTTAGCGATACGTCCAATGTCGTTTCTGGCCAAATCAATGAGCATCACATGCTCAGCGCGTTCTTTGGGATCCGCCAAAAGCTCCTTCTCGCGGGCCAAATCCTCCTCTGGACTTGCGCCTCGGGCTCGGGTCCCTGCAAGCGGCCGAATGGTTACTTTTTGGCCTTCAGGGGTGGACTCTTGACGCACCAAAATCTCGGGAGAGGCGCCGACGACGTGAAAGTCCCCCAAGTCGTAATAAAACATATAGGGGCTTGGGTTCAAGGCACGCAAGGCTCGGTACAAGGACAGCGGGCTTTGGGTGTAGGGCTTACTCAGGCGTTGGCCCACTTGAACTTGCATAAAGTCCCCCGCGCCAATCAAATCTTTGGCCGTTTGCACCGCCTTCAAATAATCTTCTTTGGCAAATTCGCGGCGAACGCTATGGGTGGCACTGGGTTTAAGAACGGGCGCGCTCACGGAGTAACGCAGTTGCTCCTTGAGTTGCCGAAGTCGTTTTTTGCCGATGCTGTAGGCGTCAGTGAGACTGGGGTCGACGTAGACCATCAAATACAGTTTGCCCGACAAATTGTCGATCACCGCCAACTCCTCACACTCCAGTAAGAAGATATCGGGGCAACCCAGCGTGTCTGGGGGACACGAGTTTTCGAGCTTTTTCTCGACATTGCGCACTGTGTCGTAGCCAAAGTAACCGGCCAACCCCCCACAAAACCTGGGCATCCCTGGACGAAGGGCCACTTTAAAGGTCGCCTGATAAGACTCAATGAAGGCCAATGGATCCCCTTGGTGGGTTTGTACAACCACCCCGTCTCGCACGATCTGGGTCACTGCAGACTCCCCAAATCCACGACTCACCAAATGGCCACGAGCGGGGAGTCCGATGAAGCTGTAACGGCCAAAACGCTCGCCTCCCACCACGGATTCAAGCAAAAAACTGTACCGTCCGGCGTTTTGTGAATGGGCCAGTTTCAAATAAAGCGAGAGCGGTGTCTCTAGATCAGCAAATGCCTCTTGCATCAATGGAATGCGGTTGTAGCCTTGGGAGGCGAGGCTTTTAAATTCAAGTTCAGTGAGCATAAAAAGCTTTCAGGTTCAATCAATGGATACGGATCTGGTCAAAGGATCAACGCTTGATTGATTCGCAACTGGTCTCATTGAATGAGGTGCATGATGCTCAAACGCCAAGGACCCCCTGAGAATCTCAGTCACGTTTGACTCCAAAGGGGAGAGGTGATGAGCATTGGACTTTGTGGGCTGTGTGGACTATATGGGCTGTGTAACAACGCTTTAAAACACTGTAAAACGTTCTAAAACGCTCTTGAAGTTACAAAGCATCTTAGACATTGTTAGCCTTTAAAACCCAACTCTCCCTTTGGATCCAGATCTGAGGCCATCAAGGTGACTTGGACTAGATCCTCAGGAATTCAGGATCTGAACGCTTTAGGAATTTAGGGCTTTAGCACATCCATTAGTTGTCACACCACTCGATCAAACTTGATCAAACGCGAGCAGACAGCGCGAATCTAAGCGCGCAGCGTCGCCAAGGCCAAGCTCCTCGGTCACTGGACCCGGTGAGGATGATGCGGTGATAAAACATAGACCTCTAGTTTAACAGTAGAGCGGGGAGTTTGAGTGACAAAATCAGCACCTCAAAAAAGAGGTCAAACCTACTCAGTTCAACAATTCCAGTAAACGTGTGAGTGAATGCTCCACAGTTTGGGCCCTCACCTCTTGGCGAGTTCCCACAAAATCCATACGCTCAGAGGTGACGTGGGGTTGATTGGGTTCTTCTCCAAGCTGAAGGCTCCACGCAAACCACACGCACCCCACGGGCTTATCAACGCTCCCCCCAGTGGGGCCAGCAACGCCTGTGACCGATAACGAAACCTGGGCCTTTGAATGAGACAAGGCTCCAAGGGCCATGGCTCTTGCGACCTCTTGGCTCACCGCACCCTTTAATGCCACCATTGTCGGCTCGACCCCTAAAAGCTCCACCTTGGAGGCGTTGGAGTAGGTCACAAATCCTCGCTCAAACCATTGACTAGAACCGGCCAAATCAGTGCAAGCCGCAGCAATAAGGCCTCCCGTACAACTCTCAGCTGTAGAAAGCATGAGATTCTTGGCCATGAGTTTTAAAGAGAGTTGCTGAACCAGGAGGGCAATAGGGTTTGACATGAAAAAACTCTGGATTAAAAAAAGAAAATAGCGAGAGCTCCGACTCCCCCATTGTGACTCCCCTCTAGGCGACTCGCCTCAATTGGCTCGATCGTTCGAATTGAGGGCCAACAAAACCAACTTAGCCTATTCAATCAAACTCCTCGTCCAATCAAATGGGACTGCTACTTTGTTTACGTTTTAGCAATGATGCCTTAACACCATCAGCGTTTCAAGAACGAGTTGCTTGCCAAAGCGCCAAAACCAACAAAGTGAAAAAAGCCGCGGCCAAGTCGTCCGCCATGATGCCAAACCCGCCTCGGTAGCCCCCACCCTTGAAGGCGCGGTCCAACATGCCGATGGGGCCAGGCTTGGCAATATCAAAAAACCGAAACAGTAAAAAAGCCGCGAATTGCCCACCCAAACCCGCAGGCATCCAAACCCACATCACCAACCAAAACGCCACCACCTCATCCCACACGATTGAAGAGGGGTCTGAGACACCCATGTTTTGAGCGGTCACGGTGCAGGCCCACCAACCCACCAAAAATGAGCCGATCAACAAGCCCCCCATTTGCGTGGGTGTTAAAAAGAGATCGAGCAGTAAGTATGCAGCCCAAGCCCATACCGTACCCACAGTGCCAGGTCCCAAGGGGCTCAAGCCCGCGCCCAACCCCAGCGCTAAAAAGTGCGCCGGATGGCTGAGCAAAATATCTCTTCGCATGATCATGAAAAATGCTCGTAAGAATGCTGTTGAATCTTCACCTCATGTCCCTGTGCATCAAGTACTCTTAGACTCTGGCCTGGAACCATCACGCCAATGCGAGTGAGCGGTGTTGACATCTCCCGACTCAACGCCAACACCGCATCTCTGGCACTTACAGGAGCGGTAAAGAGCAACTCATAGTCATCCCCACCTGAAAGCACCAAGGAGCGCCGGTCATCAAGACTCAATGCTTGAAGCCAAGGACTGATCGCTTGGCTCTCGCCATCGATCCAATGGGTCTCAATTTGCGCGCCCAGACCCGAGGATTTTAAGAGGTGTCCCAAGTCCCCCAACAAGCCGTCACTCAAATCCATGGCACTGCTCGCTAGCCCCCTGAGCGCCAGCCCAAGGGCTACGCGCGGGGTGGGACACTCGAGCCGGTGCTGGGCATATTGAAGAGCTTGAGGACTCAAACGGCGCTCACCCAAGAGCGCTTCTAGACCCAGGCGTGCATCCCCCAAGGTACCACTCACCCAAAGATCATCTCCAACTCTCGCCCCGCTTCGGCGCAAGGCTTGGCCCTGGGGCACCTCACCCATCACGGTGATGGCGATATTGAGGGGTCCTTGGGTCGTATCGCCGCCCACCAACACACAACCGTATTGATCGGCCAAGGCAAATAAGCCTTCTGAAAACCCGCTCAACCAGGACTCATCCACGTGGGGCAAAGTGAGTCCCAATGTGAAGCAACGTGGTGTCGCACCACATGCGGCCAAATCACTCAAGTTGACCGCCAACGCTTTGTGGCCCAAATGCACCGGGTCCACATCGGGGAAAAAATGACGCCCCTCCACCATTGAATCGGTAGAGACAGCCCAGTGGTGCCCAGGGGTAGAGGACAAAAGCGCACAGTCGTCCCCAATGCCGAGCACAACGTTGGGTTGAGACAAAGTGGTGTGCACGCCCGTGTGACGCTTGAAGTAACGCTCGATGAGATCAAATTCGCCCAATGGAGATTTGAGCGAACGCTTTGGTGTTGCCTCTAATGCAGCATCAGATGCGGAATCTGCTGCTGCATCTGAAGTAGCCTTGGCTTCTAAGTTGGTTAAAGCGCTGGTGGGTAAGCTTGACATACGCTCCTAGGCTTGCTGGCCAGCCCTTTTCAATGAAAACCTTGACCGCTCAATGCATCGAGCACAAAAATCGGAATGTCCACCTCAAAACGCTCCCCGTCAACGGCCACACAAAATAGACTTCCGTGCATGGTGCCGGTGGGGGTCCTCAAATGGGTGCCACTGGTGTATTCAAAAGACTCCCCGGGCTTTAAGAGCGGTTGATGGCCCACGACCCCAAGCCCGCGCACGCGCTCATGGGTGCCCAAGGAATCATTGATATGCCAAGTGCGCGAGATCACCTGAGCACTGATGTCCCCCGTATTGACAATGGTCACAGTGTAGCTAAAGACAAACATGCCCGCAGGCGGGTCGGATTGCTGGGCCAAATAAGCGGGCTCGACAACGACACTCATTTGATACTGGGGCATGGAGTTCCTCAAAAAAATGCTTCACTTGAAGACACCAGTTAATCTTAACGGATTAATGCGTTGGCCAAAGAGCCCCATCACTTCTATGGGTCTTGCT
>DAISKH010000128.1:0-9125 GCA_036821105.1 Limnohabitans sp. | reverse complement strand
GTCAGAGATTTTTTGGCCATAAGCCAGCCCCGCAATTGAACCACCTTTGAGGTGGGGCTTGCAACTTGGGGCACAACGTGAAGCCAATTCTAGGAGTATATTGGAGAGATGAACATACTGATAGATCAATGGACGGCCGTTAGAGAGCGCATCGAAGCGGCGTGTCTGCGCTTTCATCGCTCCCCAAATGACGTGAGGCTGCTTGCGGTTTCAAAAACGGTACCCTTTGAACGCGTTGCCCAATTGGCACGCGCGGGTCAAGTGGACTTTGGTGAAAACTACATTCAAGAAGCACTTGAAAAAATCCAAGCCTCTTGTCTTGAATTGGACGATCTCAAGACCAAGCCCAACGCTTACCCAGTATGGCACTGTATTGGCCCCGTACAAAGTAACAAAACGAAGTGGGTGGCGACTCAATTTGATTGGTTGCATACGCTTGATCGGCTCAAAATCGCGGAACGGTTAAGCGAGCAACGACCCGAGGAGCTCGAGCCATTGAGGGTGCTCATTCAGGTCAATGTCGACCAAGGTCAGACCAAATCTGGCGTCTCTCCAGAGGAAGTTCTGGCACTGGCCAAATCAGTGATGTCATTAAAGGGACTTTGTCTCAAAGGCATCATGACCATGCCTGATTTTGATCCTGATTACGACACGCAAGTGGCTTTGCACGGCATCGGTAAAGCGGTCTTTGATCAGGTCAGCAAAGAGCTCGGCAGTCCCCATTGGGACACACTCTCCATGGGCATGACGCAAGATTTGGAGGCCGCGGTGCAGGCGGGGAGTACGATGGTGAGAGTGGGAACCGCTATCTTTGGTGCCAGGGGCGCTATTTAGAAACTAGAAACGCTCAAGCTCAGGGTGAGGCAAACTTCCACCGCGCACGATCATTTGCCCCCGCTCCGCGCAGCGGTGCAAGCTTGGTATGACCTTTCCCGGATTCAAGAGCCCCAAGGGATCAAATGCTGTTTTGAGGCGGCGCATCTGATCATTCTCCTCGGTGGTGAATTGAGCGCACATGCTGTTGAGTTTTTCCACCCCTACGCCGTGCTCTCCCGTGATGGTGCCCCCCATTTGAACGCTGGTTTCTAAAATTTCCGCCCCAAAGGCCTCAGCCTTGATGAGTTCTTCGGGGACAGAGGCGTCAAACAAAATCAAGGGATGCAGATTGCCGTCCCCGGCGTGAAAGACGTTCACACAGCGTAGACCATAGCGGCCCTGCATCTGCGTGATCGCCTCCAGCATATCGGCCAAACGTTTACGAGGAATGGTCGAGTCCATGCACATGTAGTCCGGGCTCATTTGACCGGAGGCGGGAAAGGCATTTTTGCGTCCACTCCAAAAGCGCAAACGCTCGGCCTCGCTTTGGCTGACAGCCAGTTGTGTTGCTCCGCACTCGCTCAAAACGGCTTTCATGCGAGAAATCTCTTCCTCCACCTCATCCAAGGTGCCATCGCTCTCACACAGCAAAATGGCTGCGGCGTTCAAGTCGTAACCCGCGTGCACGAAGCGCTCCGCAGCTTGGGTCATGGCTTGGTCCATCATCTCGAGACCGGCAGGGATGATGCCCCTTGCGATGATCTGGGCCACCGCTTGTCCTGCGTCCTGCAGGGTCGCAAAACTGGCCATGATGCACCGAGCGATTTGGGGTGAAGGCGTGAGTTTGACCGTGACCTCCAGCGTGACAGCCAGCATCCCCTCTGAACCCACCACCAAGGGGAGTACGTCTAGGCCGTCGCAGTCCCACGTGCTTGAGCCAAAACACACCTCCTCACCTTCAATGGTGTAGCCTTTGACCTCAAGCACATTGTGCAGAGTCAAACCGTACTTTAAACAATGCACTCCACCAGAGTTCTCCGCCACGTTGCCCCCAATGGTGCAAGCGATTTGGCTCGAAGGATCGGGCGCATAGTAAAGCCCGTGATGTGCCACGGCTTGGCTGATGGCCAAGTTGCGAACACCGCACTCAACCCGCGCTGTGCGAGTTGCGGGGTTCACTTCCAAAATACGATTGAACTTGGCCAAAGACAACAACACGCCCTGGTGGTGAGGCATGGCTCCTCCCGACAACCCAGTGCCCGCTCCTCGGGCCACCACGGGGATACCGTGGGCATGACAGGTCTTCAAGACATTTTGAACTTCTTGGCGTGTCTCGGGGAGTACCACGCACAAAGGTCGAGATCTATAGGCCGTCAAACCATCGCACTCATAAGGCGTGGTGTCCTCTAAGGAATACAGTAGGGCGTGTGTTTTTACACACGGGCGCAGCGCTTCAATAATTTCCTCTCGTCTGGCCGTGCTCACCTGAGCGTGCTCAGACTCGGCCATCAGGTGTTGGAAGTCAATCGCCATGTCTTCACTCCCAACGCTTTACGCGTGAGGCTATTTCAGTGCGGCGAGGTGAGTTCATTTGAAGATCACTGTTTTGTGGCCATTCAAAATCACCCTGTGCTCACTGTGCCATTTAACGGCCCTGGCCAACACTTGGCTCTCGGTGTCACGTCCCATTCGGGTGAGGTCTTCGGGGGTTTGCGCATGGTCCACGCGGGCCACATCTTGTTCGATGATGGGACCTTCGTCCAGATCGGCTGTGACGTAATGCGCCGTTGCCCCGATCAATTTCACCCCCCGTTCGTGGGCTTGGTGATAAGGTTTGGCACCTTTAAAGCTGGGTAAAAAACTGTGGTGAATATTGATGGCTTTACCGCTCAAGGCTTTGCACATGGGGTTGGAGAGAATTTGCATGTAGCGAGCAAGTACCACGAGCTGTGCTTTTTCACCCTCAATGATCTCCATTTGACGAGCCTCGGCACTGGCTTTGGTCTCAGCAGTGACGGGGATGTGGTGAAACGGGATGTTGTAAGACGCCGCGAGTTGATAGAAGTCCCGGTGGTTACTGATGATGGCCTTGACAGAGATGGGGAGCAAGCCGCTTTGGGTGCGAAAGAGCAAATCATTCAAACAATGCCCCTCTTTGCTCACAAAAAGCACCGTGGTCATGGGTTGCTGCACTTCATGGAGTTCCCACTCTAACCCCAAGGCGCTGGCCTCAGGCGTGAGCTCGGCCTTCAAAGCGGCAGTGGCCAGTCCGCACAGAAAGCGCACGCGCATGAAAAATAACCCTGTGGCAGGATCCGAGTACTGTGCGGCCTCTTCAATATTGGCTTGGCGCTTGAGTAAAAAACCAGACACGGCGTGAACTATGCCAGGGCGGTCCGGACACGAGAGGGTCAAAATGTAAGCATTCATAAGTGCATTGTAAGATTTGACAGGGGTTTTTGGGGCATCGGGGGAAATTTTTGATCCCGTGTCCAAGTTGAACTTGGCCAAAGCACTTGGCCCGAGATCTTGGGTGCTCACCCCAATGCCTTAAACCTGAGTTCAAAGGATAATGGATAGGGCCTTAACTTGGCCTAGTGTTTTGATTTTCCCGCATGGCATGAGGATTTGAGGGCCAAGACCCCTGAAAACCCATTGAAACTCTCTTAAACCTCCTGCTCTTGGTCTATAAAAAAGAAGTTGTTTTGACCCTCTCTCGTTTTATTTCAAGCCTGAAGTCACGCTCAGTTGCATTATCTGCCCATGTGGCTGGCGCGCCGCAGTCCTGGGGTTGGGGTTTTTGGCGCGAGGCTGAGGGCCTGGCGAAGGCACGTGAGAGGCTCATGACCTTTACCCTCGCCCTTTTGGCGGCCCTCACCTTCAAGGCCTTGAACTCCCCCTTGCCTTGGATGATTGGACCCATCTTGGTGGTGTCGGTGGCCTCGATGGCGGGGATGCCGACTCGCAGCTGGAAGCCACTTCGAAATACTGGGCAGTTTGTCATTGCCATGGCACTGGGTCTTTACTTCAACCCCCAAATCGGGGCGGAAATTTTGCAATTGTGGTGGGTGATTTTGCTCAGCATTGTGTGGGCATTGTCTATCGGAGCTGTGTTTGGCGTGGTTCTCTACAGAGCCCACCGACACCATATCCCTGACTTGACACTGTCGACGTGTTTTTTCTCTGGCGCCATCGGTGGCGCATCCGAGATGACCTTGCTGGCTGAGAAGGAGCATGGCAGAACCGATTTGGTGGCGGCCGCGCACAGCCTCAGAGTCTTGGTGATCGCCATTGTGATCCCCTTTACGTTAAAGAGCCTGGGTTATCAACGCCCTGCTTTGATCACCTTGGCCAAGGATGTGTCCATTCCTGGGCTTTTGGAGTTGGCGGCCTTGAGTTATGTAGGGGTGTGGCTCCTCAAGCGTTGGGGGCGATCGAACCCCTGGTTTTTGGGGGCCTTATTGGTCTCCATGGCACTATCTCTCTCAGGCATCCACCTCTCGGCCATTCCCTCATGGATGAGCAACTGGGCGCAAATGTTTTTGGGGGTTAGCCTAGGGGTGCGCTTTACCAGTGAGTTCATCAAAATGGCCCCCAAGTGGCTCTTCAGCGTGGGATTGGGGTCGCTGGCCTTGATTGTGCTGTGTGCTTTGTTTGCATATCTCACAGCCATGCTCACTGGGGTGCCCACCCTCACCATGATTTTGGGCACAGCACCCGGAGGAATTGCCGAGATGGCCATCACCGCCAAAGTATTGCAACTCGATGTCCCTCTTGTGACATCGCTGCAGGTGTGCCGACTTTTGGCGGTCTTGGTTTTGGTGGAGCCTTTGTACCGTCTGTGGGACCACTGGTGGGGTGGGAGCAAAGAAGCGGGTGAGAGTCTTTGATTGAAAAAGGGATACTAAAAAAGTTCACCTGAGCAACACTTTGATTGAAGGCGCAAGGGCTCAGCGCTCAACTGATGCCCTAAGCTCAGCTCTAAAGCGCATGGGTGTTTCTTGAGAGAGCGCAAACTCAGGGCTTTCGAGATTCGACCCACTGCTCAATGCGGTCTCCTCCGGCTTGGTCAATCAAGATCCTCGCGGGCAAAAAGCCCAAGCTAGGGGCTAACCAAAGCTCCACGTGTTGCGAGTCAGTGGGAAAACGCTTTAACCGCTCGATTTTGAAGGTTTTGAGTTCTCCCAAGGGGGTCATTAAATTCTCTTGTGCAATCAATTTGAAAGGCCAGTTCTCTGTGGTCTGCGCCATAAAGACGGGCAAGGTGAGGGTTTGGCCCAGAGGATAGGGTGCACTCATCCCCCCCAAAAGACCCGCAAGCTCAAAATACACACTGAGCGCGTCTTGGTGTTCCTTTTGTAAGGGCACGCTGCCTGCGTGGTCCGCCAACTCGATGCTGTTATGTTCCCGGTCCACCGTTACTGTGAGTTCTTTTCGTTGTTTATCCGTGAAGCTCACGGGTTGAACTCCCGTGTCGCTCAGTATTCCGCTGGAGTGTTGAGTTCGTGAGCCTACCCAAGGCAATCGCATCTCCAAATGGGCTTGATAGTTGGAGCCCTGCGCTTGCCAGGCCATGGTGGCGTTGGCGTGCAGTGTGAAGCCATGGGTTTTGAGCTCCATTTTGTATTCCAGGCTTTGCGCTTGGGGCCAAACATAGGAGCCATGTCGCAACTGAGTCAGCCCAGAGGACGCACCAAGGGACGAGCCTGGGTGAGAGACTGGGGTGCTTGAGGGTGAGGGTGAGGGTGAGGAGCTTGGTGCGGGTGAGTTGTTGGGAGGTGAGGTTAGGGTTTGGGCTTGAACCACAACCAACCCAAGCCCAAGTCCAAGTCCAAGCCCAAGCCCAAGTCCAAGCGCGATACTGACACCGAGCTTCAATGTCCAGCACAGTCCCAAACTAGCTTTGTGTTGATGAAGTCTTTTGAACAATTGAATCAACCCAAGGCTTTGATCGGTTTCATGTCGGGGAACTTTTCTAGATGGCATCTCCATGAGCTCAATCAAGACTTCAGTGTTCAAGGAGCGAATCATTAGGCCAGCCATTTTTTCTCTTTTGTTAGCGCCCTTAAAACGCCTAGTTCCCACTTTTGGAATCTCTTTAGTCACGCTTAATCACTCACGGGCTTATTGAGAGGACGAATATAAGCCAAGTCAAGTCTCATTGTCGATGGGTAAGCAACATAACAGATCAAAATAGCAGTCAAAATCAAAACGTTGAATGGGCAACCTTGGGCTTGGGCTTTGGATCTGGTTAAATCACTAGAATGCTCATTGGGATACTTCAGCCAAGCGCTACTCGGCGTCCTAACCCAAAGGTGCTGAGGTGCTGGCAGGGGGATTGGCCCCCTTTTTATCTAATTTTGATCTAAAACATGAAACTCGCTAGTTATCAAGACGGCTCCAAAGACGGACAGTTGGTGGTGGTCTCCAAAGACTTACAAACGGCGCACTTTGCCAGTTCGATTGCGCACACCTTGCAAGACGTGTTGGACGACTGGAATTTTTTCTCCCCTCAACTCCAAGATCTCTACGACGCATTGAATCAAGGCCGAGCGAGGTATGCGTTTCCTTTTAATCCCACCATGTGCCGTGCACCTTTACCCAGGGCATATCAGCGGGTGCATGCCAATGCCTATCAAAGTCAACGCTTGGCCCACAAAGCGGGTCCTCTGGCCAAAGAACCCGTGATGAATTTTGGTTCCAGCACCCGACTCTTGGGGGCACTTGAGGATGTGAGGCTGGATCAAATCACTGGATTTTGGGACTTTGAGGCAGAAATCGGTGTGATCACCGATGAGATCGAACAAGGGGTGTCTGAGCTCGAAGCTATTCAAGGTGTGCGGCTTGTGTTGATCTCATGTGCGTACACATTGCATTCTCAGGAGGATTCTTTCGAGCCCAAAGAGCCCAAGGAGAACCAGGAGCCAATGGAGAAATGGCTCTCGCCCATGCAAGAAAAACCGTTCACTTCCTTTGCGCCCGTGGCCGTGACACCCGACGAGTTGGGCGAGGCGTGGAGTTCAGGGCGAGTGCACTTGACCCTAGAGACCCGTGTGAACGACAAGAGAATTGGGCTCAATGAGTGCGGGCAAGATATGGATTTTCATTTCGGAGAACTCATCGCCGCCTATTGCGCTCATCGTCCCATGGCTGCGGGAACCATTCTGACCACTGGAGCAGTCTGCAACGCAGGGGTTCTCCAAGGCAACGACTGGGTCTGGCCTCACGGCGTGAGCTCTTTGGCAGAGAAACGCGTCATTGAAGCGCGTACCCAAGGACAAGCCCACACCCCTTACCTAAAAGTCCAAGACAAAGTACACATTGAGCTCAAGGCCAAAAACGCTCACCCACTCATGGGGGCGATTGAACAATACCTTGTGGCCAATACAGATGACCCCGTTATTCAAAGTTAGGGCTTATGCGGTAGGTTTGAGATAAGCTTGATCACACCCTTGGTGGATCAGTTAGAGTAAGTAGTCAAAGGATTTCGAGATGCAACAGTTTCAACATTTTTTTAAGCGCGCCCTGGTTTTACTCTTCTTGGTGTCGGGAGCCATAGCGCATGCGCAACTTCAGGCCAAAGACGCATGGGTGCGTCAACCCGTGCAAGGCCAGTCGGGCACAGGCGCCTTTATGACTTTGCAAGCGCAAGAAAATCTCACCATCACATCCGCAAGCAGTCCCTGGGTGGGCGTTGCGCAACTCCACTCCATGAACATGGAGGGCAATGTTATGAAAATGGCGCCTGTGGAGACCTTGCCCCTTGCTGCAGGGCAAAGTTTGTCCTTAAAGCCAGGGGGCTACCATGTGATGCTCATGGATTTGAAGGAAGGGTTCAGTAAACAAACCAGCGTGCCTTTGACGTTGACGTATAAAACTGCTTCCGGCAAGAGCTCCAGCCTGGTGTTGAATGTGCCCGTGCTGGCCAATGCACCAAGTCCACAAAATAGCCCCAATGCCCCAATGGACCACTCGGCGCACATGGACCATTCTTCACACATGGCGCAATGAAGCCATTCCCAGGTGTTGAGGGTTTTGCGCATCACCCAATTGTTGAAAGAATGTTGACCTCACCAAGGATCCGACCATGACTGACTCCAATGCTTTCGGTTTTTCGCAGTTCGTCCCAGGATTTGATTTTTTAAAGCAACTCTCGCAAACCCCTGCCGCCAGTGCGCAAGCCAACCATTGGATCGCACCGACTCTAGACCCTGCTGAGATTGAAAAAAGAATCCATGAGCTCAAAACAGTGATGTTTTGGCTCGAGCAAAACAGTAAAGCGGTGGCCGCGAGTGTGCAGGCTCTAGAAGTACAGTTGATGACCCTCAAGACCTTGAAGGGCATGAATTTGAGCATGTCAGAGTTGGCCAAAAGCATGCAGATCAATCCTGACACATTTGCCCAGAAGTCTGCGGAGCAGTCGGTTAAAAAAGAATCCCCTTTTTCTTGGACCCCCAAAAGCGAAGAAGCCCCCTCTGCGACTAGCTCCAAGTCCAAGTCCAGCTGGCCTTTCAGTGAAGACTCAGTGGCTTCTAAGCCTCAGAATCCATCGCATTACGGCTCTCAAGTCCCTTCTGAAGACAATTCGAAGGACTCTGAGCCCGAATCCCCTGCTGCCCAAGATCAGCCCAAGGTCGCTGAAGGGGCCTCGAGCGAGGAGAGAAAGACCTCCAGTGCTGCACCTGATCCGATGCAGTGGTGGGCGGCTTTAAGTCAACAGTTTCAAACCATTGCCAGTAAAACACTCACGGATATACAAAACGCACAAAAAGTGCAAGCCGAGCTCGCGGCGAAAGCAGCGGCTGAGCTTGCTGAAAAGAAATCTGCAGAAAAAGCATCTAGCAAGGCTGAAAAAAAACCGCACAGTGCAAAAGACGCTTCTTCTGTGCCTAAGCCAACGCAGTTGTCCAAAGAGGCCAGCACTGCCAAAGCTAAATTGAACCCCAAAGTCAAACCCAAGACCAAGGCAAAAGCAAAGCCCAAGAGCAAAGTCAAGGACAACCCCGTTGCCGATTCCAAATCGAGCCTCAACCAGAAGTCTTCAGTGAATAAGCTTCTGGCCAAGGCGGAGAAAAAAGCGGTTGAAAACGGAATTGCAAATGCGAGGGCAAAAAAATCGGCCAAAGTGGCGGTGAAACCGCTGGAGAGTGCAGCTGGCGGTGAAACGGTGCTTTCCTCCCCCAGTGCTTCAAAACAGCCGCCTGCTCAAGTCGCGCTCCAATCCTCGTCCACCCAATCCACCTCCAAATCCACCTCCAAATCCACCTCCAAACCCACCCCAAAATCCAGCCCAAAATCCACCCCAAAAC
>DAISKH010000127.1:0-9161 GCA_036821105.1 Limnohabitans sp. | reverse complement strand
GAACCAAGCTTCAAAGCCCTAAGCCTCAATATTGACGCTTAGGGATGAAGAACTGAATTCCGGCGTGCTCTGGGGTGATTTTGATTTGACAAGCAAGTCGACTATTGGCCTGCCTGGGTTCGGCCGTGAAGTCCAGCATCTGCTCCTCATCATTCTCTGCTGGAGCCAGACGGTGCAAAGCATCTTCTTGGACCATGCAGTGGCAAGTCGCGCACACGCAGCATCCCCCGCACTCGGCGGCAAACCCATCGATACCTGCATCCAAGGTGGCTTGCAACAGCGTTTGCCCCTCTAGGGCCTCGACGTCATGAATGGCGCCATTGAATTCGACAACTTGGATTTGAACCATGGGATTGAAATGTGAGAGTGAAAGGGTTGATTTTAATCTCACTCGTTTTGTTGCGTGAGTGACAAAGACATGACCCGATACACCCAAGGGCCTCGAGTCTGGGTTCAGACTCGAGGGTGAAGCCTAAGCGAGGTCTTAATCAGCGTAGACGTTCGCCGCCTTGATCACAGGCGTCCAGCGGGCGATTTCGCTGGCAACATATTTTTTGTGCTCAGCAGGGTCAGAGCGCTTGTCGCTGATCACCACGGCGCCCAAATCTTCTTGCTTTTTAATGAACTCGGGATCTTTCAACGCGGCCTTGAGGCCGGCATTGATTTTGGCGATCACATCGGCGGGCATGCCCTTGGGGCCATAAAGACCATGCCAAATCGTCACTTGAAAGCCTTTGTCACCAAGCTCATCCAAGGTCGCCAAATCTTTGAGGGCCGGAATATTAAGACGCTTCAAAGTAGTCACGCCAAAGGCCTTGACTTTCTTGCCCTCAATTTGTGAGGTGGTGCTGGTCGTTTGGTCACACATCAAATCCACTTGTCCGCCAATCAAGTCCGTCATCGCTGGCGCCGTACCTTTATAGGGCACGCTGGTCATGTCCACTTGAATCGAAGCCTGCCACAACATGCCGCACAACTGGGACGCACTGGCCAGACCTGCATTGGCCAAATTGATGTGACCCTTGTTGGCCGCAACCCATGCAAGCAACTCTTTGTAGTTGTTGGCGGGCAACTGGGGCTTACCAATCAAGGTCATGGGCACGTCGTTGATCATGCCCAGGTACTCAAAATCGGTTTCAACCTTGAAGGGTAAATTTCTCACCAAGGACGGGAAAATACCCATCGCAATGTGGTGCACCAGTAAGGTGTAGCCATCGGGTGTTGAGCGGAGCATCTTGCTCGCACCAATGAGCCCACCTGGGCCACCGGCATCGTTTTCCACCACGACATTGGCACCCATGCTTTTTCTGAGAGCTTCAGACAAATCCCTGGCCACTCGGTCAGTGGGGCCCCCAGCCGCAAAAGGCACAATCAAGGTGATGGGCTTGTCTTTGTTGGGGTAGTCCGCAGCCTTGGCGCTCAGGCCTAGGCACAATAAGGCACTCAGACCCATCAGGGCCACGAAGGTTCGGGGGATGACTCTAAAACTATTCATGCTTGTCTCTCTCGTAGGATTGACCTTGGTCTTCCAAGAATGGTCGCCATGGTGTTGATTTTTGAATACGCCAGCGTTCAATTGTCATCAAAATTTAATGTTTTGTCGACCTTGTTGCGACTTTTACCCTTTGTTTCTAAAGCTTTCTGAATCCTCTCGCGACTGAACGTGTTGAGCCTAGGGGGCAGAAGTGGCCAATGTCCGCTCCAATGTCTACTCCAATACCCGCTCCCATGCCCCTTGTTTTCACCGATACGGCGCCCTGAGCCTAGCCCTGATAATGGCATTACTTTAGAAAGCCCCCTTCGATGTCACGTCAACACCTTACACGTCTTTTAACGCTTGTCTCCATCCTCCTAGGCTTATCGCAGGTCTTGCGGGCTCAAACGGGCAATGCAAACGCGGGCCTTGGGGCAGGCTATCCGAGCAAAACCATCACCATGGTGGTGCCTTTTCCTCCCGGTGGAGTGGCCGATATCGTGGCCAGACCGGTGGCCGAGGCCATGACCCGAGAGCTCGGTCAAGCGGTGGTGATTGAGAACAAACCTGGCGCTGGGGGAGGTATCGGCATGGCTTATGCCGCACACGCCAAGGCTGATGGCTACACGCTCTTGATGGCACTCTCCTCATTGAGTGTCTTGCCCACTGCCGATGCGGTGCTGGGCCGAAGCCCTATGTTTCAACACAAAGAGCTCAGAGCCATTGCACGTTACACGGCCGACCCCACCGTCTTGGCTGTACGGGCTGATTCGCCTTGGAAGACGACTCAAGAGTTTGTCGATGATGCCAAAAAAAGACCAGGCCTCGTGAGCTACGGCTCCTCCGGCAACTACGGCACCATGCATGTCCCCATGGAGATCTTGGCACAAACGAGCGACTTGCACTTGAACCACATCCCTTACACCGGCGCGGGTCCCGCCGTGGTCGCCCTCTTGGGTGGCCAAATCGATGCGGTTGCGACGGGGCCTGCGACCGTGCTGCAACACATTCGAGCGGGCAAACTCCGCGCTTTGGGGCATTGGGGCTCAAGCACCTTGAGTGCTTTGCCAGAACTCCCTAGCCTTAAAGCCCAAGGTTTTAATGCAGAGTACGCGCAGTGGTCGGGACTCTTCATCCCAAGCGCCACGCCTGAGCCCATCGCACAAAAGATACGATTGGCCGCCAAGTCGGCTGCGACGGACCCCAAAGTGGTTGAGGCCATTCAAGGTGCGGGCTCACCCATGGCCTATCTGGACAGCGCAGAGTTTGAACGCTACTTGAGTGGGGATATCCAACGCATGAGCGAGGTGGTGAAAAAAATGGGTAAACAAAACTGACCCTAAAAAGCCAAGACCCGGGCTCTCGGTATAGGCTCAATACCCCATCGCTCTGGTAAGCTCAGGGTCATGAACTCTCACCACACCCCTCACCCCCTCGCGGGCCAGTTGCGCATCATCAGCGCTGGTGCTGCGCAAAGTTTGGTTCTGTCGCTGACGGAACGCATCAACCGCAAGTTGCAAACTGCGACCTCTATTCAATCTTTACCATCTTTACCCTCTACCTCTTCCCCATACCTCCAACTGAACGCAAGCTTTGGCGCAGTCGGTGCCATGGTGGATCTCTTCAAAGCCGAGTTGAGCGCCAAGACGGAAGACCAGGGCGCAGTGTCTTGCGACTTGATGATCTCTTCGCAAAGTATTTTGGAGACCCTGGGGCAAGAAGGCTTGGTGCAAAGCAGCACGCTAAAGGCTTTGGGCTTGGTGAGCACTGGCTTGGCCCGTTTGAGCTCTGACACCAGTAACCTTTGGGGCGCTTGCCCACCCCATGCCAACGCAAGCGAACATTTGGTTCAGACCTTCAAGCGTGCCAGTCAAATCTACATCCCTGACCCGGTGAAGTCCACCGCAGGGATTCATGTCAAAGCCGTGCTCACACGCCTGGGTCTATGGGAGTCGTGTGCCGACAAAATTCAAAGCTTTCCCAATGGTGCGACCGCAATGGCCCAATTGGCCAAAGATGCCACCCCAGGGGCCTTGGGTTGCACTCAAAAAACCGAAATTTTATTCACCCCAGGTGTTCAATGGGTTGAACCCTTGCCCGAGGAACATGCTTTAAAGACGCTTTATAGCGTCGTGCGTTGCCAAAAAGACTCTTCAGACCCGAGCGCTGCGGCTCAAGTGGCCTTGGCGCAAGCATTTTTAGACCAACTGATCAGCCCCGAGCTTGCAGAGCTCAGGGCTGAGAGTGGTTTTGAGTAATTGTTGTTGTTTCGGTCTTCGTCATGAAAAACACCCCAAAAGCTGGATTGCTGTCCAACTTTTAGGGTGCAGTTCATTTAAGGCGTTTTGTTTTGGCGCCTATCTAAAAACAATCAAAGCAATCAAACCAATTAAACCAACAAGGCGTTGACTCGCTTGACGTAAGCAGCGGGGTCCTCGGGGAGTCCGCCTTCAGCCAGCAAAGCTTGATCGAACACAATATGAGCCAAGTCGTGGAAATGGATGGCCGCCTCAGCACTCTCCAACTTCTTCACCAACGGGTGCTCAGGGTTCACTTCCAGCACCGGCTTGACCTCGGGGGCTTCTTGTCCAGCTTGTTTGAGCATGCGAGACATCTGAAGCGACATGCCTTGGTCCTTCACCACCAAACACGCTGGTGAATCCACCAAACGGGTGGTAACACGCACGTCCTCAGCCTTGTCTTTCAATGCTTCTTTGAGCTTGGCCAAGACGGGCTTGAAGGATTCGGCGGCTTTTTCTGCAGCCGCTTTCTCGCTCTCATCTTGCAGCTTGCCCAAATCGACCGCACCCTTGGCCACACTTTGAAGTGGGGTGCCATCGAACTGAGTCAAAAAGCCCAAGGCCCACTCATCAACCCGGTCGGCCATCAACAATACTTCGAGACCTTTTTTCTTGAAAACTTCCAACTGTGGGCTATTCTTGGCCGCAGCGAGGGTCTCAGCCGTGATGTAGTAAATCGCCTCTTGTCCTTCCTTCATGCGGGCTTTGTACTGGGCAAAGGACACGCAGGGCTTGGTTTGCGTCTCGCTGTCGTGGGTGGAGGCGAAACGGAGCAACTTGGCAATTTTTTCTTGATTGGTGAAGTCCTCACCCAAACCTTCTTTGATCACGGCTCCAAATGCTTCGTAGAACTTGGTGTAGTGACCCGCCTGGGCTTTATCTTCGTCGCTGGCGCCTTCTGCGGGGGTATCTTTGTTGGCCAAATCCTCAAGCATAGAGAGCACACGGCGGGTGTTACCCTCGCGAATGGCTTTCACATCGCGACTCTCTTGGAGCAGCTCACGGCTCACATTCAGTGGCAAATCGGCCGAGTCGATCACGCCTTTGACAAAGCGCAAGTACACCGGCATCAAACTCTCCGCATCGTCCATGATGAAAACTCGTTTCACATAGAGCTTGATGCCCGCTCTTTTCTCACGGTTCCACAAATCAAACGGTGCCTTGGCCGGAATGTAGAGCAGTTGTGTGTACTCCGTGGAGCCTTCCACTCGGTTGTGACTCCAACTCAAAGGAGCCTCAAAGTCATGAGAGACGGCTTTGTAGAACTCTTGGTACTCTTCGGTGGTGATGTCTTTTTTTGCACGTGTCCAAAGAGCACTCGCCTTGTTCACGGTCTCCCACTCATCGGTCACCACCATCTCGCCGGGCTGATCGTTCTCGCCGTCCTTCCACTCCTCTTTGCGCATCAAAATAGGCAAGGAGATGTGGTCCGAGTACTTGGAGATGATCGACTTGATCTTCCAGGTGCTCAAATACTCGAGGGCATCCTCTCGCAAATGCAAGACCACAGAGGTGCCACGCTGGGGCAAATCGATCGTCTCGACCTCAAACTCACCCGTACCCGGAGACGTCCACCGCACGCCCTCGCTGGGTTTGGCGCCCGCGCGGCGGGTGAGTACTTCGATTTTTTCAGCCACGATGTAGCCTGAATAAAAACCCACGCCGAACTGGCCAATCAAAGCGCCTTGCTCCTTGGCATCGCTTTTTTGGCTGGACTCCAAACGTGACATGAAGTCCTTCGTTCCGCTCTTGGCAATGGTGCCCAAGTGATCAATGGCTTCGGCTTGACTCATGCCGATGCCGTTGTCGTGGATGGTGAGGGTTTTCTTGTCTTTGTCAAAACTCACCCGGATTTCCAAATTGGGCTGGTCCTCGTACAAGTCTCCCTTGTTCAAGGCCTCGTAACGTAATTTGTCACAGGCGTCTGAGGCATTGGAGATCAGTTCGCGAAGGAAGATCTCTTTGTTGGAATACAAGGAATGGGTGACAAGGTGCAGGAGCTGGGCCACCTCGGCTTGAAAGGCATGGGTTTGCTTGGTCATGATTGATAATTAAAGGAGGGAGATATAAAAATACATTCCTGCTCAGGCTGATGGAACATTAACCCGCTTTATATGGGGCGGGAATAGCGAGTTTCAAGAGGCAACTTTTGCACTTTTCGAGAGACGAGTATTCCACTCAAAACCACGTCAAAACGACTCTTTAGCTCATCAATGCTAGCTGTACTACCAGTTCTACCTTTACTACCTGTACTATCTAAGCAACCTTGCTACCTATGCTACCTATACTTGCCTTTGGGAAGGCTCTAATTCAGCTTAATGGGGACATGGAGGTCTAATTCACATGGGCCTCAAAGACAGGCCCCAAACCCACAGCACTAAAACCGCTCATGGGCTCCTAAATACCGCCACTGCCCGGTGGGCAAAGCACCTAGGCTCACCTGTCCCATGCGAATCCGCTTCAAACCCACCACGCTCAAGCCCACCAACTCACACATGCGCCGGATTTGGCGTTTTTTTCCCTCCTTGAGCACAAACCGCAGTTGATCCGGGTTTTGCCACTCCACCCCGGCAGGCCTCAAGGCTTGGCCATCGAGGCTCAAGCCATGTCGCAAGAGTGCGAGTTTGGCAGCAGGAAATAGCGCCTGGGCACTGTTGGGATTGGTCTTGGCCACATTGCTAGACGGTTTGGCCTCCCACTCATGGTCCGCAAAGTCTTTCAAATAACCTTTTTGGGCAGGGTTTTGACCCTCACCCACATATTGCACCCGCACCAAATACTCTTTCTCCATGTCAGAGTCTTCGCCGATGAGTTGACGAGCGACTCGGCCATCTTGGGTGAGGACCAAAAGTCCAACCGAATCGATGTCTAAGCGACCCGCAGGCGCCAAGCCCTTGAGTTGCCCATGATGAAAGCGCACCATGGAGCGGTCTTGGCTCCAATGGTTTTGAGCTTGAATCAAGGCGATGGCTGGCGTGTGTCCATCTTCGGCTTGCGCGCTCACATAGCCCACGGGTTTGTTAAGCAAAATCGTCACCCGTTCGGCTTGCTCTTGGGTTGCCAGGTGTTTGACCTCGATCACATCTTGCGCACTCACTTTCATGCCCATTTGAGCCTGCGCTTTATTCACATACACCCAACCCTTTTCAATCCAGTCATCGGCCTCACGCCTGGAGCACAGCCCCAGTTCGGCCATGCGTTTATTCAGTCGAGTGAGTAAGGAGGTGTTCATCTTGTAAAAATTTATGGATCATCTCTGGTGACGTCGCCACCCTTTGACATTGAGCATTGTAGGCTCCGCCCGGGACAACCACACTAGGCTTTTAGCGTCATCGGTTCATGCTTAGAGCTCAAACCACCAGGGGTGGTTCTTTCATGCGCTCAGATTGGTCTTTCAACACAACGATTTGATCTCTCCAATAATTCGGCGTCCCAAACCAATCAAACGCACGGACAAAGGCCGGGTCGGCCATGCGCTGGGCCAGCCAAGCGCTGTAGTGAATGAGTCGCAAAGTTCTCAGAGGCTCTATCAAGGCCAGCTCTCGCCTGTCGAACTCTCGAAGACTCTCATAGCCCTCCAAGATGCACGAGAGTCCAAACGTTTGATCGGCCCGCTCTCCACTCAATAGCATCCACAAGTCTTGCACCGCCGGTCCCATGCGGGCGTCGTCAAGGTCCACGAAATGAGGCCCCCCAGGCGTTTGGGGGCCACTGGGGGTCCACAAAATATTGCCCGGGTGAAAGTCCCCATGCAGCCTGAGTGTGTTCACCCCGCAAGCCATGGCGGCCTCAACCTCTTGGAGGGCCACTTCACTCACTTGGGCCCATTCCTCTCGGCACTCATGGGGCAAATTGAACTCCTCGAGTAACCACCGCCTAGGCTCCCATCCAAAACTTTGAGCATCCAGTCTTGGGCGAACGGCAAAGGCCTGTCTCTCACCCACTTGGTGTATGCGCGCCAAAAGTCTTCCAAGCCATGCCAAGACGTCGGGGTCATCAAGCTCTGGCCAACGTCCCCCTCGCTTGGGACTCAGGCTCATGTAAAAGGTCTCTGTCCCTGAACCTGATGGGTCATGTTGAGTGACCTCATCGCTTTGAAGCTTTGGGAGCCTTACTTCGTGCAAAGTGCTGGACCGTAAACTCAGCGGGCCCACCATGGGCACATCAGCGGCCATCAACTCGGCCGCAAAATCGTGTTCCTCCTGAATTTGCTCGCGACTCCAACGATGGGGTCGGTAAAATTTCGCAATCACGCTTTGCGAATCATCATTGACACAGAGTTCATAGACGCGATTTTCATATGAGCTCAATGCATAAAAGCGCCCATCCACATCCACGCCCAGCGCTGACACTGCATCCAGCACTGCCTCGGGAGTCAGACTGGCAAAGGGATGGGATTCAAACGAGGGGAGACCAGGGTTCAAATGGGGCTCATCACTCATACGCCCCAGACCACCTCTTGGCCCTCTTTCAAACTGCGCTCAAGCATCACCCGAAAAGGCTGGGCGCGTTGGGCCAAACTCACCTCGTGGGCAGGCTTTTTGGCCAGTTGCCCCGAAGACCTCTCGCTCTCCTCAGTCTCGCGCCTCAAGCGCTCAAGAATTGCAATGGCTCCGGGGAGCTCTTCTACGGTCAAAATGCCTTTGGGTCCAGGCTCTTTGCCAATCAAGCGAAGAACTTGGTCTCCATGGGCCTCGAACATGATCAAGTTACCCGCAGCTTTGGATTTAAATTTGTAGAGCATGGGTTGGACTATAGCCTTTGTTGGGGCTTGGGTGCAATAGAGCCCCGAGCCCCGAGCACCGAGCACCGCGCTTCAAGCTCCTTCATCAATCAGTTCATCAATGGATCAAGTGCATCATGCCAGCACTCTTGTGTGAAGTGCCTCATGAAAGGCCTCGGTGGCCTCGTACATCACCCAGTGACCTGCGTGATCGATCACCGTCTCACTGCGGTGCTTGCAACCGGACCACACATCGAAGGTGGCTTTTTTTGAGTTCAAGTACAACGTGTCCATTGAACCCCAAATAGAGTGCACCTCGCACTGCCACTTGGGCATCAGACCCAGGAGAGCATCACCGCTGGCCAAACGACGTTTTCTCAACCGGTCTTGACCCACATTGGCCCTCTGTAGCTCCAAGGTGAAGGGGTCTATGCTTTCATCATGCGCCAGCATCATCACCCGTAGGTTATGGTGCATGACCGAGAGTACTTCCTCATGGCTCATGCCGATGGTGAGTCCCCTCAGGCGTGGAGCCACCTCTCTGGGCACCAAACCAGGCGTCCCCACCAAGACCAAGCGCTCGACCCTCTCAGGTGCTGACGCCGCCAAGAAGCCACCCGTCAAAGCACCAAAGGAAAAACCCATGAGGTCCACGGCACTTTTG
>DAISKH010000126.1:0-9215 GCA_036821105.1 Limnohabitans sp. | reverse complement strand
CTTAACAATTGGCTGGACATTTAAGCCTTGCCATCAAACTCCATAACGATCAAGATCGTACCGTTTGGGCTTTAAAGAACGGCAAAGCTCTCTCACCAATCCCGACTGGGGCAAAGAGAGATTGACCTCTTTGGCCATTTCTGCCACGATCTCCATATCGTCATCGGCCCAGGCCATGGACTGATCACCCCAGTTCAGCAAAGGTGCGTTAGATGCGGTAGAGCCCAAGAGGGCCAAGCGAAGCTGCTCAGTGTTGACGCCATAACGTTTAGCCAATGCCAACCCCTCGTGGTTTGCGACCAAACAAGCCCACATGATCAAGTTGTTAGCGGCCTTGGCAGCTTGCGCCGTACCAACACCACCGCTATGAACCACGTCACTGGAGTAGGATGACACGACTGGTTTTAACCGATCAAAAATGTGGGCATCTGCACCAATAAAGGTCAATAGCTCACCTTTGTCAGCAGCTCGACCACCGCGGCAAACTGTCGCATCCACAATATACACATCATGCTCCTTTGCAAGAGCAACCATTTTTAACATGGAGTTGGGATGAACTGTGCTCAACACAGCCACGATAGCGCTGGGGGCAAGATGAGATAGCATCTCACCATCGGGGTGCACCAGTTCTTGAACTTGATGGTCAAACCCTACACAGATCAAAACAAACTCGACTCTGCCTGCCATCCCCGAGAGCGATGCCGTTTGAGCGCCAAGCTGCCTAATTTTTTCGTGTTTACTTGGGTCACTCTCACAGACAACCACCTCAAAACCTTTCTTACAGAGGTGTCCAATCATGGACATACCCATGCGACCTGCCCCAACCACCCCAACTTTGTAGGCTTTATTTTTAATTTGAAATTCGGTCATGAGTCAGCTCTCTGGTGTCAGCGGTTGGTCTCGAGGAATGACGCGAGAATAAGCACGAACGGATTGATCGCTGCTGTCCAATCCTGGAGGTTTGACACCTTTGGCAAGTGACTGGGCTGCATTCATAAGCTTTTTACGGGTCATGATAATGCCGTTGTCTGTACCCACCAAATTCTCCAGCT
Organism: Limnohabitans sp.; assembly: GCA_036821105.1. Taxonomy (GTDB): domain Bacteria; phylum Pseudomonadota; class Gammaproteobacteria; order Burkholderiales; family Burkholderiaceae_C; genus Limnohabitans. Next base: position 8,163 of record DAISKH010000126.1, on the reverse strand, counting down.
CTCGATGTGAAATTGAGCCCATGCTCTCTTGAACTGCAGCGTCTTGTTCTGCAATTCCCATAACCCCACTGAAAGTTTCTTTTCTTTTTTGCGCTTGTCGATCCATAAGATAGTCATTGGAGGCATTGGCATAGGGTATGAAAGTGCCCTCAATATTTCGGCTGTGTATACCCATACCAGCTTGCATGGCTTGAATTTCCTCAGGCGTTAAAGCTCGATCTGGCCTGTAATCAATGCTGAATGTCCAAGACTGATGGTCATCAATAGGTACCCATGCGTGTGCTCCGTAAGGGTTACCTTCATAAGGGGGAAACAAGTTAAAACAAGGCATCAACCAATGGGTCACACGCCAATAATAGGCATCGGGTTCAACATTTCTTCGTGTGGTGATCAATAGCCCCCCAGGTGAGTCCATGGGCAAAAATTGAGGGTGTGGGTCACCCTTTAATAATGCCGCACTTCTAGGATCACGTTTTAGCAGTGGATCCTCGCCCACTGACATGCGATGCAAAAAGGAAGAATGAAAGGAATCCAAGCCTCCCTCCATGGCTTGCAAAGCATTGCAAGCCTGCAGTCGCTTGGAGATATGCCGGTGTGAATCTGGAACTGTTGACCATTCATAGGCCGGCATAGCAGGCATTTGATCAATGGGACCAAGATAAGCCCATAAGATTCCACCTTGTTCGCGAAGCGGGTAGGAGGTTAATTTTATTTTTTCAGCGAAACCGCTTTCATTTGATTCTGAAGGTACTTCTAAGCACTGACCGTTGGTTGCATAGTTCCAACCGTGATAAGGGCAACGGATGCCCCCCTCCTCATTTCGGCCAAACCAGAGTGAGACACCACGGTGGGCACAAAATTCGTCGATGAGACCGAGCTCACCTTCAGAATTGCGAAATGCCAACAATTTTTCCGATAACAAGGTTACCCGTACGGGCGCACCTCCAGGCTCTTCAAGCTCACTAGCGAGCAATGCAGGGAGCCAATAACTGCGATATAAATTACCCATGAGGGTGTTGGGACCCGTTTGTGATAATAAAAGGTTTTCTGCTTCTGTCATGATTAATTAGGGAGATTTAGTGGCTTTGTTTTGCAAGGTGTCTTTGAAGATTTTGATCCATTTTTCATCACTCTCCAATACCTTGGCAGCGTCCATAAAGACAGGATTGAATTTTGCCAATGTGGCTTCATCTCGAAGATTTGTTGAAATGGCCTTGTTTTCAGCAACAATGATTTGACCTTTGGTCAGCAAGAAATCATAAAAAAGAGTGGCCGCGTACAAATGCGGTGCTTTTTTGGTAATGGCAATACCATCTGTGTACGCTATGCAAGGCGACAAGGTGATGTAATCAATGTGGGCACCTTCTGACTTGGCTTGCTCTGGCAAATACGTGTAGACGTTCATGGCCAGCGGTACCTCACCAGAGATTACCATTCCGTTGAGTGAGGAGTTCCCAGTCCTGAGAGAGACAGCTTGGGTGGCAATCAAATCTCTGAAAAATTTCAACCCCTTTTCCTCACCCATGGCCTGAACCAGAGTGTAAAACCACTCTTGCTGTTTGACTTCAATACCCAGACGACCTCTCCACTTGGGATCGAGTAAATCTTGAAATGTCTTTGGAAGTTCTTCTTTGGCTACCGATTGAGTGTTGTAAGACTGCGCATACACATAAACACGCATGCCAGTCCACTCTCGATGGACAGGTAATGCGGCTGCAATCAAGTCCTTTTGTACTGGGGAGACAACGCGTTGTAATAAATGTTCCTTGTGCAAAGCTTCCATCTCAGGGGATGGATTAAGCACAAAATCTACTTCATTGCGCCCAGCTTTTGCCTCTGCAATTGTGCGCTGAAGAACTTTATCTTTGCCCGATCGCCAAACCTGAACCTTAACACCATATTGCTTTTCAAAGGCAGAAACCAATCGGTTGGTATCTTTTTCTGCCATCGATGTATAAAAGCGCAAAAACCCCTCTTTTTGAGCGCCAGCCACCAATTGCTGAATGCGGTCTGGGCCTTCATAAGTGGTGATTTCTGCCTTGGCGAATTTCACCAAAAGGATCGTAGTCAAGATCAAAACGACAACTATGCGAAATGGTCTTGGGTCACGGATAAAAGCTAGGGTGGGGAGAACAAACATTCAAAGACCTAAAAGCTACATGATTTAAGCAAATCGCTAACTCTAAATCATCAAGCAATCCTATGGAACCACAATAACCCTAAAGATTTTGACAGTGATAGCCAAAAAATCACCAATCCAATGACAATCTTCACTTTTTGGAGTCATCGGGGAAACCATTTTCAAAACACTTTGTGTGAAGAAAAACTAAACCTCAGCATATAAACACAAGGGTAAACCCAAGTAATATTTTGTTTGCGTGACTATTTTGTCTAAAGTTAAAGTTGAAAAATACTTGGTTTTAGGCGCTTTGCGATTAATCAAGGATATTGACGAATTAATACAGGTGCTTGTGTAGCACTTACCAGAAAAGTCTTGCAGTTTTTCAATAAAAACACAATGAATGGTTGATTAAAACTTTTGGAATTCTTGACAAGGGTTAACCATGTCTGTGGTGGTCTGAATTTCCACTTAAATTGAACCCCCAAGTTTAAAAAATGCTAATCCAATAGCTCAAAAAAATTGCACCGTTTGAAATTATGAAACCAAAATTCTTTACCTTGTACTCAGCCGTCCTCTTAATTACTGCTCTATTGTCAAGCAGTTGGGCTCAGGAAGAGAAGTATCCCTTGATTCTCATCCCAACAGGAAAAGGTCCCTATACCTTTCCACAAGGCTATAAAACACCTTTTGATAAAGTAGAGATGCGAGTGACTGAAAAGATGTCACCCAATTTGTTTGTTATCCATGGCTCATCGGGTATTGACCTCTCGCACCCTGATGCATCAGGCGGTCGAATGATGATACTCTTCGGGCCCGATGGAGTCTTGATGGTGGATACGAATAATCGACAAACGCAAGAAAAGACTCTTGCAGCTATACGCTCCGTCACCAATGCACCTCTCAAGGTCTTGGTCAACACACATATTCACAGCGACCACACTGGAGGAAATGCATTTTTTGCCAAACAAGGCGCCTTGATCTTCGCACAAGAAAATCTAAGGCTCGATATGCTCCACCCTAAGCTACCCAACGGAGAGCCAGGACCCGCGCCCGACCCAGCGAGCCTACCGGTAGTGACCTATCAATACGATCCAAATAAGGCGGGAGAACCCGCAGTCACGCTCAACATGAATGGCGAAATCATTGACTTCATCCCCATGATGCCCTCTCACACTGCAGGAGACACCGTGGTTAGATTTAGAAAAGCAAATGTCATCTATATTGAGGATTTTTATCGCAATTTTGGATACCCCTATGCCGCTCAGACTAGCGGTGGAACAATCAAGGGCATGATCGAAGCCGTTGATCTATTCCAAAAGATCGCTGGACCCGACACTTGGTTGATTCCTGGTCACGGCACCTTGGTTCACGCCTCCGATTTGTTGCCTTATCGCGCCATGCTAGTCGATATCCTCTCCAAGGTACAAAAAATGAGAGACGACGGCAAAACACTCAAAGAAGTTCTGGCCGCACATTTGACACAGCCCTATGATGCCTCAACTCAAGGGGACACCAAAGAAAGTACCGATCGGTTTATCACTGAAGTTTACGACGAGGTGAAAGCTTTCCCCCCGATCGTCAACGGGAAAAGGACTATGCCCAAACACCTCGACTAATTCAAGTGTTCTAACGACAATCTCACTGACGGGCATTCAATGAAGAGTGAATTTTTCCAGTTGATCACTGAATTGGGAGTAGCCCTCTTGTCTCCCTTTATTTATCACTACTATCTTTGGCGATACAAGGGGGTCAGTAAGTCCGTCATCTTTCAAAATATCAAAATTTACGCTGTACTTTATCTATTGATAGCGATAGCCGTCAGTATCTTGATTATCAAAACTTAAACTTAAGGAATGTAGACAATGAACTTATCACCCTCAAAGGTATCACTCATCTCGGTTTGGGTCATCGGCGCGCTAGTAGGGATCTATATGGAATTTCATTTAGCGACGAATCAAATCATGCCTATTGCGGTCATGACAACGTGCCTTTTTGTTTTATTGTTTCAAATCGATTCCAAACTCTCTCGAGCACAAAGAGAGCGTGATGAACTGATGCAGGAGATTCAGGCCTTGCGAAAACAAGGCAATTCTTGAGGATTCACCAAGGTCACTGCAAAAACTTTGTGGAGTGATGAACAAAGGGTTGCACATGAATCATTGAATATATTTCATTCGGAATGATGATGTTGCCCCTTGTCATCACCAAGGTGATTTTTCTCAAATCTTCGATCGATTGAGTAGGATGACCTTTCACCATGATAAGGTCGGCCAATTTGCCCTCCTCAATGCTGCCCTTGTCATTGAGTTGGCCGATATGTTTGGCCGCCTTGTAAGTCGCAAGTTGAATAGCTTCTGAGGGAGAAAACCCCGCTTTCACATAAAGAGAGAGTTCACTGTGCAAACCAAAACCAGCAAATGTGTCAGTTCCTGCAACAATGGACACCCCCTCTTGGTGCAATCGACCGGTGAATTCAACCATCTTTTGGTACGACTTTTTATAACGCTCAGAGGTCTCATCATCGGGAATTTTCATCGCACCGACTCTAAAGCTTCGTTGAATATCAACCGGCATATTGTCATAAATAGAACGAAAAGGCTCGGCCACTTCACCATCACGCTGCTTTAAGAAATCAAAACCAGCCAGGGTTGGATCAACAGTAATGTTGCGCTCTTTGAGTAACTTGATCAACGCTAAAACCTCTTCTCTGCCAAAATCCAATTCATGAAATTTCTCAGCAGGAAGATAAAACCGCTCGACTGTTCTGGTATCCGTCTCAGCAGAGGACACCAAATAAAGTAGCAATTGATTCATGTGATTGATCTCATTGAACCCGCTCTCAATGGCCTCTTTGGATGACATAAAAGCGGGCACATGACCACCCACCGTTAACCCTAAACTATGAGCATATTCCACCGTGGGTCGCACAATGTCTTTTGGAAAACTGCTGTAGATTTTGATGTGTCGATAGCCTGATTGAGCGTAGTAGTCGACTGCTGCCTTTGCTTCTTCAAGGTTAGAGATCAAGATGCCGTCTGAATTGGAAAACTCACTTTTACCTTCGATGAGACCGGCAGGCACAATGTTGGGTGATAACAATTTACCCTCAGCGATTTGAGAGAGCATTTCTTTGATCATCTTATTTTGATTGCCCATATCTCGTACTGTGGTGACTCCATTGGCAAGATGGTATGCCCCTGACCAGCCGTTGACATGAGCATGCATGTCAAATAAGCCCGGTAGCAAGACCTGGTCACTTCCATCAATTACCCTGCTTGGTTGCAAGCTCAGCTCTTTGACCTGTGATATTTTTTGAATTCTTCCATTGAGAATATAAACATTTTTAGGCTCGGTCACCTCGCCTTTGATACTGTCAAAAATAGAAACATTCTTAATCATGAGCAAACCCTCTACAGGATGCTGAATAAGCTTTGCTCGCTCTTCCAAAATATGTTCAGTGATTAAATTTTGTTCCTTTTGTAGGCCAGTGATCAAGGGCTCCCATTCTTTTAAAAATATCGCATAACCAGGACTGATGAACGCAAAAAATCTTGGATTTCTTCCATCGGTAGCCCAAAAGAAGTCTGGCTTTAATCCAATGCCACTGAGCATTAGCAATTGAATTTTGATAGATTGATGACCATTGTTGATGGTCTTTTTGAGCAATACTTGTTGACTCAACTCTCCGGAGGGAATCAGCTTAAGTTTTTTGATGTTTGGCTTATTGAGCTCCGTAATCATCAAAGAGTTGACAGCAAAGGTTGAGTTCATGGGCACGTAAAAAGGATAACCACGGACTCGTTGACGCCCCTCCCCTGAGGCAGACTTCCATTGGGCTAGGCCATTGTTTAACTCAAACTCCTCATGGATTGCCCCTCCCATTTCAGACTCGCCAGTTACTTGATAATGAAGCAAATGACCCGAATTGGAGAGTTTCATTTGTTCAAAGAGATTATCACCTCGACCGTTCTCCAAACATTGATAGTGAACATGAATTCTGTTAGATCGGAGGTACTCAACAATGTGATGCCCACAAATCTCACCATTTTCCAATTTGACTACAAAGTCTTCTCTAGAGTAAGAGAAGGCTGAAATTGCCGAAAAAATTCCTATAAAGAAAACAACGAGTCGCAATGAATATATAAACATACTGTATTATTTTTGAGCTTCTTCATTGATCAGTTATTTCAAGTCCACATCCAACTGTGACAAGCTCAAATCAAATCAAATTGAATCAAATCGGTAAACTGCAAATTATAAAGCCCCATGCATTTCAATAGACTAATGTCTGGGGCCACATTCACCCTAATTGTTCAATACCGTCACCGATTGAATCACAACATCTGTCACGGGTACATTTGAAAACCCATTGATCGTTTGTGTAGGTGTATTGGCGATGGCATTGATGGTGGCGGTGTTTTGCGCGGCCAATCCAAAATTATTGGTTGATATTCCAAAAACCGCGTACCCTGGGTTGAGTGCATTGATGTAATCCAATGAGCTCGCGTTGTTGGCCAAGTTGATGTAGAACTGGGACGTTGCGCTATTGGGGTCCGTTGTTCTGGCCATGGCAATGGTGTATTGCGTATTGCTCAATCCATTGGGAGTTTCGAGTGGGATGGGGGCCTGGGTGGGCAGTTTTGGCATAAGCCCTGAGGTGAATCCACCACCTTGAATCACAAAGTTGGGTATCACCCGATGAAAAATGGTGCCATTGAAAAAGCCTGTATTGGCATAATTGAGGAAATTCTGAACCGTCAAAGGAGCATTGGAAGGGAAAAGTTGAAAATCCATTGACCCCAGATTAGTTTGAATACGAACGTAGGTGTTTTTATTGGAAGATTGTCCAACAGAGATGATCTGTCCAACCGTGATAACCACATTGTTATATGTTGTAGAGCCAACTTGTACAGAAGGAATAGATAACTGATTGGTTGTTGGATTGTAAATATCTGCCGCAAAACCTAAGTTAACCAATACCAGGTTAGTAAAGCCCAACAAAAACAAAAAAATGTACCTCATTAAACTCATGGACCACTCCAAGTAAAAGGATTCAAATTATCAATAGATTAAAGCATTCAATTATCCGATAACCAATAAGTTCTAGATTGGTTACCAAGGACTACAACACTTTCAATCTTATGCTATTGAGCAACTCTTTATCGCTCAGTAGCGATGTGATTAAAAATTCTTGGGGTCAATCAAGCGCTAATTGAAGTTTCTCACTTTGATTGAGGAAACAACAAGACTCAATGATTCGTTGATGCCCACTGATGGCAGTTTTCCGTAAAAAAATTTATCAGCCTATGCCAAAGCATTATCACCGCTCATATAAACAAAAACCTCGTCAAAAAGTCCTTCTTTTAATTGGAAGAAATTACAGTTATTCTTGTAAATACGCGGCATGCCTATTTTTTCATTTTGAACCTCAAATCTAGAGGCGATTCGATTCAAGCCAGCATAATAATGATCAAAGTTGGCATGAACTATATGGTCGTAGCGTTCAAATAATCGCTCAAACATGCCGGATATTTCAGTATCACGTCCTCTAAAAGTAGTTTGGTATGTCGCAATGGTAAATGTTGCGTCTACCGTAAAAAACGACAATACAGTGGCCAAGTCTTTATTGTCTACGGCAGCGAAGTATTTTTCAACTTGTTGAACTAGCAAGTTATCTGACATATTGATGTGATCAATTATTCGGTGGGAATCTTTGTATCATAGTACTAGTCATTGATGAATCCATCAAACAAATTGAATGAAATGTTTTCTGAAAACCAAAAAACACTTTGTATGGTGCTTGATCTAGTTTTATCTTGAAAAATTATTGCTCTACCAGTGACTTTGTTTGATCTTTGGTGCGACGAGCGAGATTTAATTGGTATGAGACCTACTCATCTAGGTGTTATCTCATTGCAGACTTGGATATTTTTTAGCAAGCCATAAATGAAAAAACCCTCTAAAGAGGGATGATTTCATTTGGTTATTTGGTGGGACGAGCGAGATTCGAACTCGCGACCAACGGATTAAAAGTCCGCTGC
>DAISKH010000125.1:8092-9324 GCA_036821105.1 Limnohabitans sp. | reverse complement strand
GTTTGAGCTCCATGCGTTTGCACTGAATGCCCCCCCGAACTGATCAACGAATGAACTCTGGGACTGCACGCAGCAGATTGACCCTTTGAATTGAAAATTGTTATGACTGAAAAAATCACCGCCGTCAAAGGCATGAATGACATCTTGCCCCAAGACGCGTATTTGTGGGAGTGGCTTGAAGCTCGAGTTCGCTCCTTAATGCAGCGTTATGCCTATCAAAACTTGCGCACACCTATAGTGGAGCCGAGTGCACTCTTTGTGAGAGGGTTGGGGGAGGTGACCGATATCGTTGAAAAAGAGATGTATTCGTTTGAAGACCGATTAAACGGTGAGCAATTGACCCTCAGGCCTGAGGCGACGGCTGGAGTTGTGAGGGCCGTGGTGCAGCACAACATGCTCTACGAGGGTCCCAAACGACTTTATTACACCGGTCCCATGTTCCGGCATGAGCGTCCCCAGCGCGGGCGCTATCGACAGTTTCATCAAATGGGTGCTGAGGCTTTGGGTTTTGCGGGTCCTCAAATCGATGCAGAACTCATTTTGATGGCCCACGGGCTGTGGCAGAGTTTGGGCCTGCAAGGCGTTGAGTTGGAGCTCAACAGTCTGGGCCAACCCAAGGAGAGGCTAGAGCACCGGCAAGCATTGGTGGCTTATTTTGAGCTTCATAAGGGTGAGCTTGATGAGGACTCTTTGAGGCGTTTGCACACCAATCCCTTGAGGATTTTGGACACCAAGAATCCGCAAATGCAAGAGCTCGTGAATGCGGCCCCACGCTTGATTGATTTCTTGGGCGCAGATTCCATGGCCCACTTTGAGACCGTTCAAGCAATCCTGAGCGCCAACTCGGTGGCTTATCGCTTGAATCCCCGTTTGGTAAGAGGCATGGACTATTACAACCTCACCGTGTTTGAGTTTGTCACGGACCAACTGGGCTCCCAAGGCACCATCTGCGGGGGCGGGCGTTACGATTATTTGATTGAGCAACTGGGCGGTAAGCCCGCTCCTGCAGTGGGGTGGGCCTTTGGTGTTGAGAGGGTACTTGAGCTGATCAAGTCCCAAGGCCTGGCCCCGCAAGGTCAAGTGCCGGATATTTATGCGGTGGTGCCAGAGATGGCGCAATTGCCTCTTGCCATGAAAACGCTGGTTAGTCTTCGAGCCCAGGGGCTTCATGTGCAGATGCACAGCCCAGGCCAGTCCGCCAGTGCGGTGGCAGTCGCCGCTGAGCCAGGTGC
>DAISKH010000125.1:0-7992 GCA_036821105.1 Limnohabitans sp. | reverse complement strand
CAAGTGCTCCAAGTGAGCCCGCCTGGATGCAGCTGGGCAGCATGAAGTCTCAAATCAAAAAAGCCGATGCCTCGCTAGCTCCCTACGCCCTCATTTTTGGTGCCCAAGAGGTTTTAGAGGGTCAGGTGACCTTAAAAGCTTTGCGTGATGGCGTGGGTGAGCAAAGAAAGATGCCCTTGGGGGATGTGTCAACATGGGCGAAGGCCCTACAATGCGAGTTGAATCGTACGGCAGATTAGGTGTCCGCTTGGCATCTTGGGTAGCCCCCTCAGCGAGGGGCGCCAAGGGGTTTGCGGTTGATGCGGTCCTAGAGACGCGAGCGCAAAAGGGCCTTTGTAGGGTGCCCAGTGAGTTCGTGACTACACGGACCCTTTCTCACCTCTACCTAGTCTGTTCCTAGTGAGTTTATTTTTTTATTTTTCCTTAAAGTGATCTATGGCCTCTCACCTCGACCTTGAAGAGCAAGAACAAATTGAAGAGTTGAAACACTTCTGGCGTCGCTACGGCCCGATATTGACTTGGGTGTTGATTGCGGTGCTTGGAGCTTATTCGGCGTGGACAGGTTGGCAGTATTGGCAGCGTCGCCAAGGCGTGCAAGCGTCCGTGCTTTATGCAACCTTGGAAGGTGCGGTGAATGCGGGTGATCAAACACTGGTGAGCCGTGCCTTGTCCGATATGCAAGATAAATTTGCCTCCACCACCTACGCTTCGCATGCGAGTTTGATGGCTGCACATTTTTTCTTGGACCACAACGCACCAGCCGATGCGCAAAAGGCCCTCAATTGGACACTTGCCCATAGTCCCGATGAGGGTCTTGCGTGCGTGGCCAAATTGAGGTTGGCCGCAGTGGCGATGGATACCAAAGATTTGGCGGGTGCGCGAAGCGTGTTGGCAGGTCATTGCCCCTCGTCATTTGAGCCCTTGGTGCAAGACCGCTTGGGTGATATTGATGTGCTGGAGAAAAAATCAGACGACGCCTCCACCCATTACTTGGCGGCTTGGCGTTCAATGAAGGACCGAGAGCCTTATCGGCAGTTGGTCGAGGTTAAATTGGCCAGCCTGGGCGTAGATCCTCGTCAAGAGGAGAAAAAGCCGTGACACAACGCGAGGCAACTCCCCTCAAGTTTCTCTCTCAGCGGTTGGGCGCTCGGGTCGTCTTTGCTCTTGCCGGTGTCGCTCTCATGGGGTTGGTGGCTTGTTCGAGCAGTGCTCTGAAGTCCCCCACTGCCAAAGAGGTTGTGTTGCCTGGGGGTGGTTTACCGGTCACTTCGCTTTGGAGTGCCAAATTGGCACCGAGTGGCCCGTGGTTGACACCCGTGTTGGTGGAGGACACGCTGGTGGTGGCTTCCAGCACTGGGCAAGTGAGTGCCTTGGAGGTACAAACCGGGCGTAACCGATGGTCCATTGATTTGAAATCCAATTTACTCTCGGGGATCGGCGCCGATGCACCTCGCGCCGGCCAAGAGCAGCACTTTGCTGTGGTCAACCAGAACAACGAGTTGGTTTACTTCACCGCCAAGGGCGAGTTGTGGCGATATCGGCTCAACGTGCAAGCCATCTCTACTCCTTATTTGGCGGGAGGGCGAGTCTTTGTCCTGATGAGTGACCGTTCGGTCTTAGGGCTTGATGCGAAAAATGCCCGGCTTTTGTGGACCCAGCAAAAGGCGGGAGATCCTTTGATCTTGAATCAAAAAGGAATCTTGTTGGGTGTTCAAGACACCTTGGTGGTTGGATTTTCTGGACGAGTCTTGGGCCTGAATCCACTCACGGGGACCACCCGTTTTGACACCCCCATTGCTGTTCCCCGTGGGGTCAACGATTTGGAGCGCTTGGTGGACTTGGTCGCGCCCGCCTATCGTCAAGGTGAGATGGTGTGTTTGCGAGCCTTTCAGGCCCAAATCGGTTGTGTGAATGCGATCAGAGGAACCCTCTTGTGGTCGCGAGCAGCCAAGGGCGATGTGGGCTTGGGTGGAGACGAGAACACGGTCTTGGCCGTGGAGAGCAATGGCATGATTTTGGCCTATGACCGTGCTTCAGGTGAAAAGGCTTGGGAGAGCGAGCCATTGCGTTATCGCCATTTGGGAGCTTCAGTGCCTTTGGATCAGACCCGATTTGCGGTGTCTGAGTCGGATGGCACGGTGTATGTGCTGTCCTTAAAAGACGGTAAATTGCTTGCTCGCTTGCAAGCCAATGGCCAAGGTCCCTTGGTCGGTGTCCTCCCTACGCCCACTGGGATGATCACGGTTTCTTTGTCGGGTTCGGTGCAAGCCTACCGATTGCCCTGAGTTGTTGTGAAGTTGAACCATTCGTGAAACCTGTCATTGCCCTCGTGGGGCGCCCCAATGTGGGCAAGTCAACTTTGTTTAATCGTCTGACGAAGAGTCGGGACGCGATTGTGGCCGACTTTGCCGGTTTGACGCGAGATCGTCACTACGGTGATGGACACTTGGGGAAGTACGAATTCATCGTCATCGACACGGGCGGGTTTGAGCCCGATGCCGAGTCTGGTATTTACAAAGAGATGGCCAAACAAACTCGCCAAGCGGTGGCTGAGGCCGATGTGGTGATCTTTGTGCTGGATGCACGCCAAGGCCTCTCGGCCCAGGACCACGACATTGGCAACTATTTGCGCCGACTCGGAAAACCCTGTCTTTTGGTGGCCAACAAGGCTGAGGGCATGCAAGAGGGCCATCAACTGGTTGAATTCTTTGAGCTCGGTTTGGGGCCCGTGCATGCTGTATCAGCCGCTCACGGCCAAGGCATTCGCAGCATGATTGAGCTCGCCTTGGATCCACTCTTGGCGGCCAATGACGCGTTCTCGTCGGACGATGATGAGCTCCAAGAGGACGGGGTCATTCGTTTGGCCGTGGCCGGTCGCCCCAATGTGGGCAAATCCACCTTGATCAATACCTGGCTTGGCGAGGAGAGGCTCGTGGCCTTTGATCTGCCAGGCACCACTCGAGATGCCATCCATGTGCCTCTCGAGTTCAAAGGACAGCGCTATGATTTGATTGATACCGCAGGTCTAAGGCGAAAGGGCAAGGTGTTTGAGGCCATTGAGAAGTTTTCGGTGGTGAAGACTCTGCAAGCCATTGCCTCGGCCAACGTGGTGCTTTTGCTGCTCGATGCGACCCAAGGGGTGACGGACCAAGACGCGCATATTGCGGGCTATATCCTTGAGAGTGGGCGTGCGGTGGTGCTTGCGATCAACAAATGGGATGCAATTGATGCCTACCAGCGCGAGCTCGTTCAGCGTTCGATTGAGTCTCGACTGTCTTTTTTGAAATTCGCCAAGTTGCACTTGATCAGTGCCAAAAAAAGAACTGGCCTCGCACCGGTGTGGGACTCGATTGGAAAGGCCTACAAGTCGGCGTTTTGCAAAATGAGTACCCCAGTGCTCACCCGATTGTTACTTGAAGCCGTGCAATTTCAGTCACCTAAGCGTGCGGGCATGTTTCGCCCTAAATTACGTTACGCCCATCAAGGCGGGATGAATCCTCCAATTATTGTGGTGCACGGCAACTCGTTGGATCATGTTACCGAGGCTTATAAGCGATTCTTAGAGGGGCGTTTTAGAAAGGAATTTGGCCTGGAGGGGACCCCATTGAGAATTGAACTCAAAACCTCACACAACCCCTACAAAGACGAGTGAGCTGGATGTGTTGGGTTTATCGGTCCCTCTACTTGCTAGGGTTTGCCCGAATTGTGGTACCCTTAAGGCTTCTAAATTAGATTCGTAAACACGGAGAATATCGTGAACAACAAAGGTCAACTCTTACAAGACCCCTTCCTTAATTTGCTCAGACGTGAGCATGTGCCGGTCTCGATTTACTTGGTCAACGGCATCAAGCTGCAAGGGCAAATTGAGTCGTTTGATCAATATGTGGTGCTTTTGAGAAATACGGTCACCCAAATGGTCTACAAGCACGCTATCTCCACCATTGTGCCTGCACGTGCGGTGAATTTCTCCGGCACCGAGTTGGCCGAATTGGCCAGTCACCCTGACGCTTAAGCTGGAGGCGCTTTGCCCCACGGCTGCCATCGTGTCGGACATTCGGCGTTAGAGCCAGTGTTTTGTTGTCGCCCTTTTGCTTACACGTCAGTCCGCCAGGCATTGAAGCTGAAGGGGGTCATTTCTAGTGTTCTTTCATGTCTTAGAGTCATTGCCCAGGATAGCTTTAGATCCTGCTCTATTAATTTTCCTCAACCCATGATGTACTCCCTTGTTTGATACCACTCCAGCGTCAACAGCACGCGTTTTATTGGTGGGCGTGGATTTGGGGACTGGGTATTTCGATGCCGAGCTCAAAGAGTTGGGGCTCTTGGCCCAGACCTCCGGCCTAGAGGTGGTGGAGCGTTTTGTGTGCCGCAGAAAAGCCCCTGATGCAGCGCTTTTTGTTGGATCAGGAAAGGCCGATGAAATCAAAGCCTTCGCCCAAGGCGTGGGCGCACAAGAGATCCTTTTTGATCAAGCACTGAGTCCCGCTCAACAACGCAATTTGGAGCGACACATGGGCTTGGCGGTGAATGACCGCACGATGTTGATTTTGGAGATTTTTGCCCAGCGCGCTCGCTCTCACGAGGGCAAACTCCAGGTGGAACTCGCAAGACTGCAGTATTTGAGCACCCGGCTGGTGAGGCGTTGGTCTCATTTGGAGAGACAGCGTGGGGGGATTGGTAACCGCGGCGGTCCCGGGGAGACACAAATTGAGCTTGATCGGCGCATGATCTCCCAATCCATTAAGCGCACCAAAGAAAAGCTCGAACGCGTCAAAAAACAACGTTTAACCCAAAGAAAGCGCAGGCTTCGTTCGGATCACTTTGGTGTGTCTTTGGTGGGTTACACCAATGCGGGCAAGTCCACACTGTTTAACGCTTTGGTCAAGGCCCAAACCTATGCGGCCGATCAGCTCTTTGCTACGCTCGATACCACCACCCGTCAGTTGTTTTTGTCGCCTGAGCATCTCATTGAAAACCCCTTGAGTGAAGGGTTTGAGGCAAACTGGGGTGAGCCGCTCGGGACTTCAGTCAATCACACAAACGCTCTCTCCTTGGTGCAACAATCCAACTCGGGAGCTCGCCACTCTCTTCAAGGTCAAAGTGTCTCCTTGTCTGATACCGTGGGGTTTATCCGAGATTTGCCGCACACCTTGGTGGATGCATTTGAGGCCACTTTGCAAGAGGCCGCTCAAGCAGATTTGCTACTTCATGTGGTGGATGCATCCAGCCCCGATTTTGTTGAACAAATTGAACAAGTCGAACGGGTTTTGAGTGACATTGGCGCCGACCATGTTGAACAATGGCTTATTTTTAACAAAATCGATGCCATTGATCCTGATCTTCAACCTTTGGCGCCCATCGATTTGTATGAGTTCGAGCAGCGTCAATTTGATCGAATTTTTGTCAGTGCTCAAACGGGCCTTGGCTTGGATCGCCTCCGTGGCAAGTTGTTGGCCTGGGTGCATGCCCAGAGGCATTCCAGGCTTATAGAGGAGATGGATTGATTCACCCAAAAAGGGCAGGGTGCGATGACCACACTTAGGAGCCCATTGAGTCCTTTTTGTGCTTACTCCTTCATCCTTTCAGGCTTTGAGCTCTCTCAAGAAGGGACTGTCTTCACTCTAGCGCTAAAATCTCTCAATTGACGCTAGACTAGAGGCTTCTATCAAAGGGATATTCAGGCCCACTTTCATTCAATCCATGGAAGAGATCAGTTTTTGAGCAGTCTGATGCGGCGTTTTTGATTCGATCGAATATTTACTTCAAGGCGGTTCAATCTACGATGAGAGCTTTTTTAGAAAAAGTAAAAACCAGCCGTTTGCTCAGCTGGGCCCGTTCACCCGGGGCAGTGCGCAGGCCACTGGGCTTTCGGCGAGTGAGTTCCCCCTTACAGCCTCAGCTCACTTGGGCCGAGGGGCACGATAAACCCAGTGAAGAAGAAAAAGCCACCGGTGCTGCTCAGCCTGGGGGGGCGAGTGCCCCTCAAAACCCACCCAATGCGTCTCAACCCAATGGGTCCCCAAGTGCACCGCCCCATTCGCCTCCCAACGCCTCTCAACAGCCTCCTCAAAACTCTCCCCCCAATGGCCCCCCCGATTTGGATGAGCTTTGGCGCGACTTCAGTGGGCGCTTGAGAGAGTTCTTTCAAGGCCCCTCGTCAAAGGGCTCCAATGCGGCGCCTGGCTCACCCTCACCCAACGGTCCTCGAGGGAGTTTGATCTCGGACATGCGGGCCGCCAAATTTGCGGTTGGCATGTTGGCCGTGGTGGTTTTTTTGATTTGGATGGGGACGGGCTTCTTTATTGTTCAAGAAGGCCAACAAGCCGTGATCACCCAGTTCGGTAGCTACCACAGCACAGTGGGCGCGGGCTTTAATTGGCGCATGCCCTATCCTATTCAGCGCCACGAATTGGTTTTTGTGACTCAAATCCGCTCGGTCGATGTGGGACGAGACACCATCATCAAAGCCACGGGTTTGCGTGAGTCAGCCATGCTCACCGAGGATGAGAATATTTTGGAGATGAAGTTTGCCGTTCAGTACCGTCTGACCGATGCGCGGGCGTATCTCTTTGAGAGTAAAAATCCAACCGATGCCGTCGTCCAAGCAGCGGAGACCGCGGCGAGGGAGGTGGTGGGGAAGATGCGCATGGATGCTGCGTTGTCGGAAGACCGAGACCAGATTGCACCTCGCATACGCACCATCATGCAGTCCATTTTGGATAACTACCATGTCGGCATCGAAGTGGTGGCCATCAACTTGGAGCAAGGCGGTGTGCGCCCACCCGAGCAAGTGCAGGCGGCCTTTGATGATGTGCTCAAAGCGGGGCAAGAGCGTGAGCGTGCCAAAAACGAAGCCCAAGCCTATGCCAACGATGTGGTTCCCCGCGCCGTCGGGGCTGCCTCACGCCTCATGCAAGAGGCCGATGGCTACAAAGCCCGTATCGTGGCTCAGGCTGAGGGAGATGCGCAACGCTTTCGCTCCTTGTACGCTGAGTACCAAAAAGCGCCTCAAGTGACTCGCGACCGCATGTACATTGACACCATGCAGCAAATCTACACCAACGTCTCCAAGGTTTTGGTGGACACCCATCAGGGTCAGAACTTGTTGTATTTGCCCCTGGATAAGATCATGCAACTCACTCAACAAAGTTCAAGTAACCCGAGCACTGCGCCGGGTGGAACGGGTGGCTCAGGGTTTGCGCCCCCAAGCTCCAACAGCTCAGGCAACTACTCGAACTATCCATCGAGTTCAGGTGCTGGGGTGTCGGCTGGCGGCTCCAACAATTCCCAGGGCTTTGTTGGTGTCTCACCCAATGGGACACTCAACCCCAACGACTATGGTGCGACGAACATGGGCAACTCAAGTGCAGATGCTCGCACGCGAGATACCCGTAATCATGACCGTGAACGTGATGGTCGATAAGGCAATAGGCGGCACCCATGAATAAAATAGGTTTCTACATCTCTTCAGCCCTCTTGGGGTTGGCCATTTTGAGCTCCACGCTTTTTGTGGTCGATCAACGTCAATTCGGCGTGGTCTATGCTTTGGGTCAAATCAAGGAGGTGATCACCCAACCGGGCTTGAACTTCAAGTTGCCCCCACCATTTCAAAACGTCACTTACATCGACAAGCGACTCTTGACACTGGACAATGCAGACACCGAACCCATGTTGACCGCTGAAAAGCAGCGCATGGTCATTGACTGGTTTGTGCGTTGGCGCATCACCGACCCCACAGACTTCATTCGTCATGTGGGTCTTGATGAGCAAGCCGGTGCTATTCAATTGTCTCGGGTGGTGAGAAACGCTTTTCAAGAAGAGATCAACAAGCACACGGTGAAAGAGTTGTTGTCTGAAAAGCGCGAAACGGTGATGCAAGACGTGAAGTCCGAGGTGATTAAAAAAGTCCATGGCTCCAAGTCTTGGGGAATTGATGTGGTGGATGTGCGCATGACCCGTGCAGATTATGTGGACACCATCACGGAGTCAGTC
>DAISKH010000124.1:0-9341 GCA_036821105.1 Limnohabitans sp. | reverse complement strand
ACCACCTTGTGAGCCACGCTCATACAGTTGGAGGGAGAGATCAAGTTTTTAAGCGAGCGAATATCGATCATGTCCATGGTGTGTGTTGCAGCCTTTGGCGTTTAAAAAAAAGTGTTGCTGAGTCCTATCTCTGGCTCAGCTTGGGTTCACCCTCAACCCCGGGGTCAAGGTGTCTTTATCACCCCTGTGAGCGGTTATTTTGTTGGTCCAAGATGACCTGTAACTTTCGCGCTCTAGGTGTAAGTGTGGAGTGGTGAAGAGACAATTTTGGGATCATACTGGCAATTGTGAACGTTCTGAGACCACCCCTCACAGTAATTCGTACTTAAATTTTGGGAGCTCCACATGACCCAGTACCAGCAAATCCAAGTCCCCGCTGCAGGTGAGGCGATCAAAATCAATCCTGATGGCACTCTGAGCGTTCCCAATCACCCCATCATTCCTTACATCGAAGGCGACGGTATTGGTGTAGACATCACCCCTGTGATGCTCAAAGTCGTGGATGCAGCAGTTCAAAAAGCCTATGTCGGGCGTAAAAAGATTCACTGGATGGAAGTCTTTGCGGGTGACAAAGCCGCTTTACTTTATCAAGACCAGGAAGGCTTACCCAAGGAGACCTTGGAGGCGCTAAGACGTCACGTGGTTTTTGTCAAAGGCCCTTTGGCCACCCCTGTGGGGGGAGGGATACGCTCTTTGAACATGGCGATCCGTCAAGAGTTGGATTTATATGTGTCGTTACGGCCGGTGCAATATTTTCAAGGCGTTCCCTCGCCATTGAAGGATCCGGAGAAGACCAATATGGTGATTTTTCGTGAAAATTCAGAAGACATCTATGCGGGTATTGAATTTCAACCCGGTTCACCTCAAGCCCAGGAGCTTATCGATTTTCTGACCCAACGCTTAAATGTGACCCAGATCCGGTTCCCACACCTGTGCGGTATCGGCATCAAACCCGTCTCCAAAGAGGGCAGTGAACGTTTGGTCAGAAAAGCCATTGACTATGCCATTGCCCATGACCGTGCCAGCGTCACTTTTGTGCACAAAGGCAACATCATGAAGTACACCGAAGGTGCCTTTCGAGACTGGGGGTATGCCTTGGCTCAAAGGGAGTATGGTGCCAAGTTAATCGATGAGGGTCCGTGGTGCACCTTAAAAAACCCAAAAACTGGCCGTGAGATCATCATCAAAGATGTGATTGCGGATGCTTTTTTGCAGCAAATTTTGTTGCGACCCAAGGAGTACAGTGTCATTGCTACGCTGAACTTGAATGGGGACTACATCACCGATGCTTTGGCCGCCCAAGTGGGGGGCAGTGGCATTGCACCCTCGGCCAACTTGTCCGATTCAGTCGCTTGTTTTGAAGCGACCCATGGAACAGCTCCCAAATATGCGGGCAAAGACTATGTCAACCCAAGCTCCTCCATATTGTGTGCCGAGATGATGCTCAGGCATATTGGTTGGCTCGAGGCGGCGGACTTGATCATCCAGGCCATGGGAAAAACCATTCTCACCAAACACGTTACCTATGACTTTGCTCGGTTGATGCCAGGTGCTACACAAGTGAGTTGCTCTTCCTTTGGGCAAGGGATCATTAATCATCTCTAGGCTTCGCTGAGCGCGCAAATGGGTCCAGCTTTGTCAGCCTTTGAGCTGCCCATCTGGCTATAAATGAGCCCGCCCCCTTGTGATTGACATTTTTGCCCCGAAATACGATTAGGGTATAAAGAAGGCTTTAAAAAAGCAACAACAAGGCAACAAGAAGGCAACAAGAAGGCAACAACAAGGTCGTAACAACACCGTAACGCATGTTGTTATTGCCTCAGTTGAGCCTCTAAACCCCATGGTGCTCGCGGATAGGCGAAGCATTGAGTTGTAAAATTTTTGCAACAGATGACCTCGCTGATCGATGGGCTTCTTTTGGATCGATAGAATGTCACTCATGGCCAGTTTAATCCCCACCCCCAAAATTCAGTTGCCCGATTCGGATGACGGCAACTCTGTGGTCCTTGAGAGAAGAACTCAAAAGACTCAACCGCCCCAAATGCATCAGGTGGTGATGCTCAATGACGATTTCACTCCTATGGAGTTTGTCGTGATGGTGCTCCAGGAATTTTTTAGCAAGGATCGTGAACAAGCGACCCAAATCATGTTAAAAATCCACTTGGACGGGAAAGGGGTATGCGGTGTCTACAGCAAGGACGTTGCAGCGACCAAGGTCGATCAGGTGGCGGAGGCCGCCAAAAAGCACGGACACCCCTTGCAATGTTTGAGTGAGCCCATTGATTGAAGCTCTGGGGGTGAGCGTTTGAGAGATGAATGCAAAGTCTGTGGTGTGTTTCAAAGCCACGACTTGAAGGGTCAAGAAAAGGTGGGCCCGGGGAGCTTGAATGAAAAAGTACTCCTGAGCCCCGCCTATTTGCTTTTCCCGTTAGAAGTGGTTTAATTTGTTGCAAGCGTAAAGGAAGTGAAGAGATGATTGCCCAAGAACTAGAAGTGAGCTTGCACATGGCCTTTGTGGAGGCCCGTCAGCAGCGCCATGAATTCATCACAGTCGAGCATTTGTTGCTTGCATTGTTAGATAACCCCTCTGCCGCTGAGGTCCTCAGGGCTTGCTCGGCCAATTTGGATGACTTGAGGAAGTCGCTGAGCAATTTCATCAAAGACAACACCCCTCAAGTGGCTGGCACTGATGAGGTCGACACGCAACCCACTTTGGGTTTCCAGCGCGTGATTCAGCGCGCCATCATGCACGTTCAGTCCACTGGGAATGGTAAAAAGGAAGTGACCGGGGCCAATGTGCTGGTGGCAATTTTTGGTGAAAAAGACTCGCACGCTGTTTACTATTTGCACCAACAAGGTGTCACCCGTCTTGATGTGGTGAACTTCATCGCTCACGGCATCAAAAAAACCGATCCCCCTGAGCCCGCCAAGCCCCAAGAGAGCTCGACCCAAGATGTGGAGGAGGGGGCTGAGAAGAATGAAAAAGCTTCTGTTCTTGAGCAATTCACTCAAAACTTGAACCAATTGGCCAAAGACGGCAAGATTGATCCCTTGATCGGTCGCGACTACGAGGTTGAGCGGGTGATTCAAATTTTGTGTCGCAGAAGAAAGAACAACCCCCTCTTGGTCGGAGAGGCCGGTGTGGGCAAAACCGCTATTGCCGAAGGGTTGGCTTGGCGCATTACGCAAAAAGACGTCCCCGAGATCTTGGCCGAGTCACAAGTGTTCTCCTTGGATATGGGAGCACTCTTGGCGGGGACCAAGTACCGGGGTGACTTTGAGCAACGCTTGAAAGGCGTCTTGAAGTCTTTGAAAGACCGTCCCAATGCGATCCTCTTCATTGACGAGATTCACACTTTGATAGGTGCTGGTGCCGCCTCGGGTGGTACGCTAGATGCCTCCAATCTACTCAAGCCCGCTTTGAGCTCCGGGCAGCTCAAATGCATTGGGGCTACCACCTTTAGTGAATACCGCGGTATCTTTGAAAAGGATGCCGCGCTCTCCAGGCGCTTCCAAAAGGTTGACGTCGTTGAGCCCTCGGTTGAGCAAACCGTGGATATCCTAAAAGGACTCAAATCGCGTTTTGAAGAGCACCACAATGTCAAATACGCTTTGGCTGCGCTGCAAGCCGCCGCCGAACTCAGCGCCAAGTACATCAACGATCGCCACTTACCGGACAAGGCCATTGACGTGATTGATGAGGCCGGTGCTGCGCAGCGCATCTTGCCTGTCTCCAAGCGCAAAAAAACCATCAGCAAAACCGAGATCGAGGACATCGTGGCCAAAATTGCCCGTATTCCTCCCGCCAATGTCTCCAACGACGACCGCGGCAAGTTGCAAACTCTTGAGCGCGATTTAAAGAGTGTCGTCTTCGGACAAGACAAAGCCTTGGAGGTCCTTGCCGCCTCGGTCAAGATGGCTCGCTCCGGTTTAGGCAAAGCCGATAAGCCCATTGGTGCCTTTTTGTTCAGTGGCCCCACAGGTGTGGGCAAAACTGAAGCCGCCAAACAACTGGCCTACATCATGGGCATTGAGCTCATTCGCTTTGATATGTCCGAGTACATGGAGCGCCACGCAGTCTCTCGCATGATTGGTGCGCCTCCGGGCTATGTGGGCTTTGACCAAGGGGGTCTCTTGACCGAAGCGGTCACTAAAAAGCCCCACTGTGTGCTCCTCCTCGATGAGATCGAGAAAGCGCACCCCGACATCTTTAATGTGCTCCTTCAAGTCATGGACCACGGCACGCTCACCGATAACAACGGTCGCAAAGCCGACTTCCGCAATGTGATCATCATCATGACCACCAATGCGGGCGCAGAGACCATGAATAAATCGGTGATGGGTTTTACCAATATCCGCGAGTCTGGCGACGAGATGGTGGATATCAAACGCATGTTCACCCCCGAGTTCCGTAATCGCTTGGACGCTATCGTGAGCTTTAAAGCTCTGGATGAGCAAATTATCATGCGAGTGGTGGATAAATTCCTCTTGCAACTCGAGACCCAATTGGCTGAGAAGAAGGTTGAGGTGACCTTCACCGATGCAATTCGCAAGCACTTGGCCAAGAAAGGCTTTGATCCATTGATGGGTGCCAGACCGATGCAGCGTTTGATCCAAGACACCATTCGCCGTGCCTTGGCCGATGAGTTGCTCTTTGGTCGTTTAGTCGACGGGGGGCGCTTGAATGTCGACATTGACGACAAGGGTGAGGTGATCTTGGAGATCACGCCCTTACCCAAGAAGGACGCTCGAGCCTCCAAGTCCGAGCCTACTGAGCCTGAGGAGGCTGCCGCCAGTTGAGCCTGTGGCGAGCCCTCTGATTTCCCCTCAACCCTTCAAAGCCCATGACTCACCCTCATGGGCTTTTTTGTCGGTATTAAAATAGACCATTCTTTAACTCGCAAAGCATGCCCTGAACCCCAGAGGCTTGCGCGCACCAGACACCAAAGGGCATCCCGTGGCAGGACACAGTAAATGGGCCAACATCCAGCACCGCAAAGGTCGGCAAGACGAAAAGCGCGGCAAGGTTTGGACTCGAGTCATTCGTGAGATCATGGTTTCAGCGCGGGCGGGCGGCCCCGATTTGGGCACCAATCCCAGGCTTCGTTTGGCCGTTGAGAAGGCCAAGGCGGCCAATATGCCGGCCGACACCATCAAGAGAAACATCGACAAAGCCACAGGCCAACTCGAGGGTGTGAATTATGAGGAGATTCGCTACGAGGGCTACGGCATCTCTGGCGCAGCGATCATTGTGGACACCATGACCGATAACAAGGTGAGAACGGTGGCCGAGGTTCGACACGCGTTCAGTAAGCACGGTGGCAATTTGGGCACCGAGGGCTCGGTCTCGTTTCAGTTCAAGCACTGCGGTTTTTTGCTCTTTGCGCCTGGCACCTCCGAGGACCAAGTGATGGAGTGCGCACTGGAGGCGGGCGCCGATGATGTGATCTCTTCCCCCGACGGCGTGATCGAAGTGCTCACACCGGTGCACGACTTTGAGGCGGTGAGAAATGCGCTGGAGTCAGCGGGTTTTAAGCCCGAAGTGGCCGAGGTGACCTTTCGTGCTGACAATGCCATTGAGCTCAGCGAGGACGACGCCGTCAAAATGCAAAAAATATTGGATGCCTTGGAAGACCTTGATGATGTGCAAGAGGTCTATCACAACGCTCTCTTATGAAAGTACTGGTCATTGGATCGGGCGGGCGAGAGCATGCGCTGGCTTGGAAAATTGCTCAATCGCCTAAACTGCAATGTGTCTACGTGGCTCCTGGTAATGGGGGAACGGCGAGCGACCCCAAAATGCAAAACGTGCCCCTGAGCAATGTGCAAGACCTAAAGCACTGGGCCATCGAACATGCCATTGACCTGACCGTGGTGGGCCCCGAGGGCCCACTCTCTGAGGGGGTTGTGGACGTCTTTCGCGATGCAGGGCTCAGAATTGTCGGGCCCACCCAGGCAGCCGCTCAGCTCGAGAGCTCCAAAGCTTTCTCCAAGGCTTTCATGAAGCGACACCGCATTCCTACCGCAGAGTTTGAGACCTTCTCGGACGCCGCCCTGGCCCACGCCCATGTGGAGCGTGTCGGCGCCCCCATTGTCGTCAAAGCCGATGGCCTGGCCGCAGGCAAGGGCGTGGTGGTTGCGCAAACGCTGGCCGAGGCCCATGCGGCGATTGATCACATGCTGAGCTCGGATGCACACGTGGTGGTTCCCCAAGGAGCTGAGGCCCGGGTGGTGATCGAGACTTTCTTGGAAGGCGAAGAGGCGTCCTTTATGGTCCTTTGCCACGGGTTGTCTGCACTCCCGTTGGCTACCTCACAAGACCACAAACGACTCTTGGATGGGGACTTGGGTCCCAACACCGGTGGTATGGGGGCATACTCACCTGCAGGGGTCGTGACCCCGGCAATCCACGCCAAGGTCATGAGAGAGATCATTGTGCCCACTTTGAAGGGGATGATGGCAGAAGGGATGCCCTTCACAGGATTTTTGTACGCTGGCCTCATGATCAGCCCCAAGGGGGATGTGCATACGCTTGAGTTCAATACACGCATGGGAGACCCCGAGACCCAGCCCATGATGATGCGATTGAAAAGTGATTGGTTTGAGGTTCTGTGGGCGGCCAGTGCACCTGCTCATGCGCCCCACACGTTGGAGCAATTCCCCTCACTTGGCATGGGTCACAGCGAGGTGATGCAAAGCGCCCACCCCTTGGACGATATTGAGCTGGTTTGGGACCGACGCGTAAGCTTAGGGGTTGTGATGGCCTCCCATGGGTACCCCAACTCACCACGCTATGGCGATGAGATCGCCTCCTTGCCCGAGCCCAGTGACACCACCCAAGTGTTTCACGCTGGGACCCGGCGTGAAGAGGACCACTGGGTGACCAGCGGTGGGCGGGTGCTGTGTGTGTGCGCTTTGGGAGAGAGTGTGCAAAAAGCAGCCCAACATGCCTATGAGGTTGTGGACCAAATCCATTTCGAAGGTGCGCAACACCGCCGAGACATCGGTTGGCGCGCCAAGCATTGAGCGAGGCCTCACAGATCCACCCCCTGGGTGAGCATTGATGGAGTTCTTCAGAGCATGAATGATTTTGCACAACAGCCTTTTATTCACTTTAAGGACGACTCAAGGCCCTGGGCGCGTTGGCTGCTTGCCAAAATGGGTTGGCAACTCCATTGCGATGGTTTTCCCTCGCCTTGGGGCGTGGCCATTGTGTATCCGCACACGAGCAACTGGGATTTTGTAGTGATGATCTTGGCCAAGTGGGCCATTGGGGTGCCCGCCCACTTCATCGCCAAGGACAGTTTGTTCAAGTGGCCTGTCCTTGGGCGATGGCTCAGGTATGTCGGGGGTTTGGCCGTGGACCGGAAATCGCCCCACGGGGTTGTGGGCCAAATTGTGCAGACCTTTGCAGACCATCAACGCGCAGGCAGACCCTTATGGCTTGGGTTGACACCAGAGGGAACCCGTTCCTATGTGAGTGCTTGGCGCAGCGGTTTTTACAACATGGCCTTGGAGGCGCAGTTGCCCCTGGGGTTGGTGGAGCTAGACTATGCTCACAAAAGTATCACCTTCACGAGTTTTTTGCATCTGAGTGGCGACGTCGAGCGAGACATCGAACGTGTGGCCTCAGTGTATGCCACGACCCAAGGTAAGTATCCAGACCTGGCGGGCCCCATCGTGTGGCGGGTAAAGGATAAGGCTCCCTAGGTTTTGAGGTTCAGAGGACTGGGGAGAATAAGATCAGCATGATCAGCACGATCAGATCGATCCGAGCTTTCAATTTACCTTGAAGTAAAGCTAGCCCAGCCCCCGGGTGAACCTAAAGCCTTTCCCCAGTAGTGAGCCTGCAGTGAATCAGTTAAACTTGTCTTTATGAGTGATTCCACACCTTCTCAACCCGATTTGAATCTGCGCGTGAGGACTTATTTAATGTCCTTGCAGCACAACATCGTGCACGCTTTGAGTGAGCTCGATGGGGGCACTTTTATAGAGGACGCTTGGCGCAAAGGGCCACAAGAGACTTTGCAAGGTGACGGGGTCACTAAAATTTTGGAAGGTGGCGCTGTGTTTGAGAGAGCCGGATGTGGCTTCTCTCACGTTCGGGGTCCCTCCTTACCGCCCTCGGCCACACAAAATAGGCCCGAACTCAATGGCGCTGCCTTTGAGGCGATGGGCGTGTCTTTGGTCTTTCATCCGAGAAACCCGTATGTGCCCACTGTTCATATGAATGTGCGCATGCTCTGGGCAACGCCCAAGGGGGAAGGGGTTGCGCCTGTGGCTTGGTTTGGTGGGGGCATGGATTTGACGCCTTACTATGGTTTCCAAGAAGACGCCGTGTCCTTTCACACCTCTTGCCGCAACGCCTTGGCGCCTTTTGGGGATCAACTCTATCCACGCTTTAAGAAATGGTGCGACGAGTATTTCTTTTTAAAGCACCGAGGCGAAGCCCGCGGCGTGGGGGGTATTTTCTATGACGACTTTTGTGAGTTGGGTCTGGAGCGCAGTTTTGAGATGATGCAGTCGGTGGGGAACTCCTTTTTGGGGGCCTATTTGCCCATCGTTCATCGCAGGAAGGATATGCCCTACGGTGAGAGAGAGAGAGATCACCAACTCTACCGACGAGGTCGCTATGTGGAGTTCAATTTAGTTTGGGATCGGGGGACGCATTTTGGCCTTCAATCTGGGGGCAGGACCGAGTCGATTTTGCTCTCGATGCCGCCCTTGGTTTCTTGGTCCTATCAACACCAAAATCCGCCGGGCTCCCCCGAGGCTGCCTTGCTCACAGATTTCTTACCTCACCGTGATTGGATTTGAGTGTCAGCGCCTCGCGCGGTTCACCCCAACGGAGCGCCGGGCTTGAGGGTGGGGCTTTTTGGGGGAGCCTTTGATCCGCCACACCTCATGCACGTTGAACTGGCCAAATCGGCGTTGGAGCAACTGCGCTTGGATGTGCTGCACATTGTGCCCACGGGTCAGGCCTGGCATAAAGCAAGCTTACTGAGCGACGCATCCCATCGTCTGCACATGGCGCGTTTGGCCTTTTCTCCTGTGCAAAGTGTGGGCCGCTCGCTGGGTTGTTCGGTCTTGATCGATGAACGAGAGCTCAAACGCCCCGAACCCAGTTACACCATTCAAACCCTTCAAGAGCTCATGGCCCAGTACCCAGGGGCTGAATTTTTCGTGGTCATGGGAGAAGATCAAGCGCAAAAGTTCCAAACGTGGAAAAACCACGACGAAATTCGCCAATTGGCCCGACTCGTGGTCGCCAAACGCCCAGGAGCGGCTCATCAGTGGCACAATGAGGACTTGGGGCAATTTATCGCGCTTCGTTGTGGGCC
>DAISKH010000123.1:0-9426 GCA_036821105.1 Limnohabitans sp. | reverse complement strand
ATCCCAGAGCAAGTGGCCAGTTGGACGCCAGGCCAAACGCTCTTACTCAACGGCAAGATGCTCACAGGGCGAGATGCGGCACATCAACGCATCCAAGACATGCTTGCCAAAGGTGAGCCCTTGCCGGTGGACTTTAAAAATCGGGTGATCTATTACGTGGGTCCAGTGGACCCCGTACGTGATGAGGCGGTAGGACCGGCCGGACCCACCACCTCCACTCGAATGGACAAATTCACCGAGATGATGCTTGCCCAAACGGGTCTCATTGCAATGATTGGCAAAGCCGAGCGCGGACCTGCGGCCATTGAAGCGATTAAAAAGCACCGCTCTGCCTATTTGATGGCCGTGGGGGGAGCGGCCTACTTGGTCAGTAAGGCCATCAAGACCGCAAAGGTCGTTGGGTTTGCAGATTTAGGAATGGAGGCCATCTACGAATTTGACGTGGTCGACATGCCCGTCACCGTCGCTGTCGACGCAGGTGGCACCAGTGCCCACATCACGGGTCCCAAGATTTGGCAAGAAAAGATCGCCAGCGGCATGTTCAAAGGGATCAGCGTTAAATCGGGACAGTGATGCGAAGGGGAGGTCTTGGGGCGTAAAGCCTCAAGTCAAGAAGGCAACGAAGTGAATAGGCGACTAGACAACTAGACTTAAAGCCTTCACTCCCTCTTTAACTGAACAACTCCGAGTGTGAGCCCTCGCTCACACCCCCACTCAGTGCAAACGCCTTGAGTTCTTGCCCTTCAAGGCGGACTTGGGCGGCTTACTGTTGGTTGAGTTCTTGGTTGCATGGCTGTGGGGCATGCGCTCCAATGAATTGATCAAGTTTTCAAACTTTTCGATAAAGAGTTTGTCAATTTCTTTGATCACACCTGACATTTTGGTGGGCTCAAAGTGACGCTCCAGCACGGTCACCACATCTTGCACCATCACATCTCGTTGTACATCCATGATGGCGGCGGGCGTGGGGCCTACAAAAATCAAGAGTGACTCTTCAAAAAATTCGCCCTCATCGTCCTCATCTGGGACAAAGTCCTCTTGGTCACCGTCATCGAACTGTTCATTAAAGAAGGTCACCTCAAATGCCGAGCCTGAGGCGGTGAGCTCGTTGATGGCCATACAAAACTCATCTAAGTTTTGATGAAAACTCATCTCCCCCAATACAGTCCAACAAATCTCAAGTTTATGGGTCTCATCGTTGATCACGATCCCGGGCTCATCGTCATAGATGCTGGCAGCACCCTTTTTCAAGGACTTTTCCCCCGTTTGACTCCACAGCGGCTTTAAAGCCTCTTGCAACTCAGCGGGGCTTACGTCCTCACGCAGTTGAACCTCGCCGTGGAGATGGATTTCAAAAACTTCATTGATGGTGCTCATGGCTTAATCTTACCTTCTTTCATTGCACAGCAGGCTCAATAAAGTTAAAAAATAAGCCGTTTTTAAGCCACAGGGAAAATAGACTATGCCCTGTGCTCCGGAAGATTTACCCTGTATGAGGGTCACTGGGCCTTTTTTTCTGTGCATTTTGCGTGATCTCACTCAAACTCCCTCGGGTCGTGATGACTTCGGGATCCAGCATCACCTCAATCAACGTGCCCACATTGCGAGCCAGGGCGTCCTTCAATAAGCCCTCAAACTCTTGGGTCTCGTGCATTCGGAAGGCCTCATAGCCATAGGCCTTTGCCAAAGCGCAGAAATCAGGATTTTGTAATGCGGTGCCGCTCACTCTTTCGGGGTAGCTGCGCTCTTGATGCATTCGGATGGTGCCATACATGCCGTTGTTGAGTAGCAAAATGATGGTCTTGGCACCGCACTGCACAGCGGTGGCGAGCTCTTGGCCTGTCATCAAAAAATCCCCATCCCCTGCGATGGTGAATGACACACGGTGGGTAAGGATATTGGCCGCAATGGCAGCAGGCACCCCGTAACCCATGGCTCCCGAGGTCGGTGCCAATTGGGTTTTAAACCCCTTAGAGAGTCCGTGGTAGAGATGAAATCGGTGCAACCAACTTGAGAAATTACCCGCCCCATTGGTAAGGACTGCATCGGGGGGCAACGTTCTTGTGAGAATGCCCATCACCTCCCCCATGTCCACCCGACCTGGAAGGGTCTGGGGGACCAGGTTGCTCAAATAGTCTTGGTGCGCCGCTGCACTCCACTCGCTCCAAGCCACCACATTGGGTGCGTCCAGCACCTCTAGACTCCTGGCCGCAGCATTCATCGTGGAGAGCATGGTCAAATCGGCTTGGTAAACCCGTCCGAGCTCATCGGCACCTGAATGGATGTGCACTAACTTTTGATGGGCTTTGGGGGCTTTTAAAAGAGTGTAGCCATTGGTGGTCATCTCACCCAAGCGTGGTCCTATGGCCACAATCAAATCGCTTTGCTCAATGCGTTGGGCAAGCTTGGGGTTGAGCCCGATGCCCACCTCGCCCGCATAGAGTGGGTGAGCGTTGTCGAAGGTGTCTTGAAAGCGAAACGCACAGGCAACGGGCAGTTGCCAATTCTGGGCAAAACGCTCCAAGGCCTGGGCCGCTTGAACGCTCCATCCCCCACCACCTGCGATCACCATGGGGCGTTGTGCTTGGAGAAGCATTGTTCTCAATTGCCGCAACGCACCTGGATCGCACCAGGCCTGCGCCGCTTCAACCCGTGGCAGGGGTCGGGCTTGAACGCTCTCGCGCAGCATATCTTCAGGCAACACCACAACCACCGGCCCAGGCCTGCCGTTCATGGCAAGAGCAAAGGCTCGGGCCACGTATTCGGGGATGCGCTCAGCGCGGTCGATACGCTCAACACGCTTGGCCATTCCTTTGGTGCTGGGTCCAAAAAAACTGTTGTAATCCAGCTCTTGAAATGCCTCTCGGTCGCGAAAGTCTCCTCCGACATCGCCGACAAAAAGGACCATGGGGGTGCTGTCTTGAAATGCGGTGTGTACTCCAATGGAGGCATTGGTCGCACCGGGTCCACGGGTGACAAAACACACGCCTGGGCGTCCCGTGAGCTTGCCTGCTGCTTCGGCCATGTTGGCCGCCCCGCCCTCTTGTCGATTTATGACAAATGTGATCCGATCTCGGTAGGCATAAAACCCGTCCAAAACCGCCAAAAAACTCTCCCCCGGTACGCCAAACGCATGGGTCACCCCTTGCTCTACCAAGCACTGCACCAACAAGTGCCCAGCCATTTGTTCTTTGATGTCTTCTTGAGCGTCATCGCTCCTCACGTCGTGAACTTGGGTGTTGCCTGAGGACGTGGCGTTATTCATGGCTATGACCCCTTAGTTAAATCAAACCAATTGCAAGGGTTTTAATCGGCTCACTCGAAGAGCCAACAAAACACTGATGATCAAAGTTGTGGCCCCACCGACCAAGGTGCCAGCGAACCAGCCCCGGTCCATGAAAAAACCAAAAACCGCAGGCGCCAATGCAAAACCTGCGTCAAATCCGGAGTAGACCAAACCGTAGACGCGGCCAGTGGCGCCTTTGGGCGTGACTCGGCGAATCATCAAATCCCTAGAGGGGCCCCCAATGCCAAGTGCAAATCCTGTAAAAGCGAGGACCACCATCGAGCCCAATCCGCCCAGGAGTGTGGATGCGCACAAGACCACCAACAATGCCCCTGAGCTCATGCAAGTTGCCACCACGCGCTCGCTTTGAGTGGGCCAACGGGTGGCCACAAATCCACCGGTGAACATCCCCCCTGCAGCACAAAGCATGTAGGCCGTGAGCGTGGTGGTGGCCGACTGGGTGCTCACGTCAAAGAGTTGCTGCATGATGGTCATGCCAAAGTTTTGAACCACCGAAAGCATCACGGTCGAGAAGAGAAAAAATCCAAAACACCACCACAAAAGAGGCATACGCAAAATCGTCAATGCCGAAGTTTTGGGCGCCTCTTGGGTGTGCACCACAACCTCGGTGGTGATGTCGTCTTGGTTAAACAGTAACAACACAAGAATTGCAAAAATCAAAGCAGCAGCACCCATGAACGCCGTTTGCCAGTCCCATAACCCATTGAGACTGGCCATGAAAACGGGTGCAACAGCCCATCCCAGATTCCCCGTCAGACCGTGGGCACTGTAGGCATAGCCCAAGCGAGCTGGGGTGACGCGTTGATTAAAGACGGTGTAGTCGGCGGGATGAAAAGACGCGTTCCCCACGCCTAGGCAGATCGCGCACAGCAGTAAACCCAGGTAGCCTGTGGCAAAAGAGGCGATGACACAACCCAGGCTCAAAAAGAACACCGAACCCAAAAGCACGGGGCGAGCCCCAAAGCGGTCCACCACAAAACCGGCCAACACTTGACCTACTGCGGAGATACCAAAAAAAACCGTCATCAGTAAACCAAGAGCAGCATAGCTTAGACCAAAAACTTTGACAAAGATGGGAAACATCAAAGGCAAAATCAAATGCGAGAAGTGTGAGCTGGAATGGGCCAGACAAACAAGGGCAATGATTTTGATATCTTTCGCCACAGGCAAGGGGGGCACCGAGCCTCCCTCATTTGATGATACTGGGGAGGTCAATTGATCCTGAGCCTGTGAGGCCACGGTGGCGGTATTCATGCGAAAACGACTCTTTCTGAGAAGGGTGCTCTGAAATTCGGGTCAACCCAAACCTTTAAACAAAAAGCAACACCCAAATCAGATTCTCCCACAGGGCGAGAAACTTTGCCCAGAACCCAGGCTCCAAGTCGTGTCACGTCAAAGTGACTCGTTCAGGTGAAAGGGACTAGTTCTTTAGACGAGGGCTTTCATGAGCCACCCGCTCGAAGCGGTAGTGGTGGGTCACATGAAGCCCTGCCCCAATGAGAGCAATCAAAAGATCACGCTAAAGCGTTGCTAGGCTGAACCCTTCAAGCAAGAGGTCTTATTTGCGAAAGAAAAATTCCCCCGGCTTCAGTACAGGATCAACCCCCACATGTATCACATCTTTTGGATGGAAGTAGCCTTCGAGCAGCAACTTGGACAACGGGTTTTCAATGCGTTGCTGAATGGCACGCTTTAACGGTCTAGCGCCATACTGGGGGTAAAACCCCACCTTGGCCAACTCGGCCAAGGCCGCTGGTGAGACCTCCAATTGAAGATCAATTTTCGCTAAACGAGTCGCCAGTACTTTAAGTTGAATGTCAGCAATGAGGGAGATGTGATCAGCACTCAAAGAGTGGAATACGACCGTCTCATCGATGCGGTTCAAGAACTCGGGCCTGAAGTGCTTTTTAAGCTCCTCAAACACCGCCTCTTTGACCTCGACTGGATCGAGCCCAGTTTTGCTTTGAATCACGTGTGAGCCGATGTTGGAGGTCATTACAAGCACCGTGTTTTTGAAGTCCACTGTGCGACCTTGACCATCGGTCAAGCGACCATCATCCAAGACTTGTAGCAAGATGTTAAAGACATCGGGGTGAGCCTTCTCGACCTCGTCGAGCAAAATGACACTGTAGGGCTTGCGTCTGACCGCCTCGGTTAAATACCCTCCCTCGTCATAGCCAACATAACCGGGGGGCGCACCAATGAGGCGACTCACCGAGTGCTTTTCCATGAACTCACTCATGTCAATGCGAATCATGTGCTCTTCGCTATCAAACATGAAGCCCGCCAAGGCCTTGCAAAGCTCGGTCTTGCCCACACCCGTGGGGCCCAAAAAGAGAAATGAACCTGTCGGACGATTGGGGTCTCCAAGGCCTGCGCGGGAGCGACGAATGGCATTGGCAACAGCTGCAATGGCTTCTTCTTGGGCTACCACACGTTGATGCAAAAAGTTCTCCATCTGAAGAAGCTTGTCGCGCTCGCCTTGCATGAGCTTGGAGACGGGGATGCCGGTCGCACGCGCCACCACTTCCGCAATCTCCTCGGCTCCGACTTGGGTGCGCAGCAAACGCCTCGCTCCCGAAGCACTTTGCTGGGCGGTGCTCTCTCGGGCATTGGCTTCTTTGAGGCGTTTTTCAAGTTCAGGCAATTTCCCGTACTGCAGCTCAGCAACTTTGTTAAAGTCACCCTTTCTTGTGAACTCTTCAATTTGGAAACGTAGACTCTCAATTTCCTCTTTGACCATGGCCCCACCTTGGGCCTGGGCTTTCTCGCTTTTCCAAATCTCCTCAAGATCAGCGTACTCTTTCTCCAGCTTGACCATTTCTTCTTCAAGTAAGAGTAAGCGCTTTTGTGAGGCCTCGTCGGTCTCTTTGCGAACGGCTTCACGCTCAATTTTGAGCTGAATGAGACGCCGATCCAAGCGGTCCATGACCTCGGGCTTGGAGTCGATTTCAATCTTAATTTTGGCCGCTGCCTCATCGATCAAATCAATGGCCTTGTCAGGTAAGAATCGGTCTGTGATGTAGCGGTTCGAGAGCTCTGCGGCGGCCACAATGGCTGGGTCAGTGATCTCAACACCGTGGTGAACTTCGTATTTCTCTTGCAGTCCACGCAAAATCGCAATGGTGGCTTCTACGCTGGGTTCGCCCACCATGATTTTTTGGAAGCGTCGCTCAAGGGCGGCATCTTTTTCAATGAATTTACGGTACTCATCCAGCGTTGTGGCCCCCACACAATGCAACTCACCTCGGGCCAGGGCGGGCTTGAGCATGTTGCCCGCATCCATGGCACCCTCAGCCTTACCGGCACCGACCATGGTGTGGAGTTCGTCAATGAAGACGATGGTCTGCCCCTCGTCTTTGGCCAGTTCACTCAGAACAGTTTTGAGCCTCTCCTCAAATTCACCGCGAAATTTGGCTCCCGCCAAAAGTGCCGCCATGTCCAGGGACAGAACCCGTTTGCCTTTGAGGGAATCGGGGACTTCGCCTGAGACAATGCGCTGAGCCAAGCCCTCGACGATGGCCGTCTTACCGACACCAGGCTCGCCAATCAACACGGGGTTGTTCTTAGAGCGTCTCTGGAGCACCTGGATGGCTCGACGAATCTCATCATCACGGCCAATGACGGGGTCGAGTTTGCCTTTTCTGGCGCGCTCGGTGAGATCCATGCAATACTTTTTAAGTGCCTCGCGTTGACCCTCAGGATTGGCCGAGTTGACACTCTCTCCACCACGCAAGGACTTGATAGCAACCTCCAAATTGGCTTTATTCAGTCCGTGCTCACGGGCAATTTGTGCGCTCTCGCTTTTGTCATCCGATAAGACGTAGAAAAAAAGCTCGCTGGCCACAAATTGGTCTTGCCGTTTGATGGCTTCCTTTTCGGCCAACTGTAATAGCGTCACAACTTCGCGACCGACTTGGACCTGCTCGCGAGAGGCGCTCTTAGGTAAACGCTCAAGCAATGCTTGTGAAGCTTTTTTTAAACCGGATGTGTTCACCCCCGCACGCTGTAATAGCGGCGTAACACCGTCAGATTGATCCAGCAATGCAATCATCAAATGGGGCGTCTCAATGCTTGCATTGTCGCTTCCAAGCGCCAAACTTTGTGCATCGGAGAGTGCTTCTTGAAATTTCGTGGTCAGTTTGTCGATTCGCATGGCGATTTACTCTTTTTTTGAATAATAATGTTCAACTCTGTCTTTCAATTGAGGCCCATGGTCTTGAATTCAAGAGCCCTGTCCCTTGTTAAATTGATTTTCATCAAACTATTTGACTGTCCTCGATAAAACCAACGCCATGAACATCCATCAAATTTGTGTTGAGCATGATCCGATCGAAGATCGGGTCTTGATGCGCATGAACACGCACGCCAAAGAACTCATTGAGATCTGGTTGACGCGTCGCATTGCGTTGCAACTCCTGCCTGCACTGGATCAACTCAACACCGAATTGGTAGCCAAGCAAGCCAGCGTCAATACGCCTCTTTTGGACAACCAATCCAAAAAACTCATGGCGGACTTGGTGCATCAACAAACACTCGACCAGTCTAATTTTTCTACGCCCTTTCAGGTCTATGAAAATTTACTGACAGGCCCCAGACCCTTTTTGGTGACCCATTTGCAGGCCTCCTTGTTTGAGCATGCTGGTCTAAAAATCGAACTATTGGAGAAAATCGCGTCCTCTGAGCGACAACTTCAGTTGACCTTGGACAATGAGTTGCTGCAAGGGCTCCAACATTTGCTCACCAAGTCGGTCGATGCCGCCCAGTGGAAGCAAAGTGTGACACTGTCCCTTCAAGATGATGGTGCGTGGGGAAGCGATTTTGCCCACTCGGGCCTAGGCCAGAGTGGCTATCTGAACTAAACCAGAGCGTTTAGACTATAAGCGCCCGACACACAGAAATTGACTCTGACATAGGCACAAGCACAAGCACAGGCACAAGCACTGTCACAGAATTAGGCGTTGGGCTGATCAATGCCCCAGCGCGCCAAGGCTTGGTCATCACTGACTCGTGCATCGACCCACTGACTGCCCTCGGGCGTGACTTCTTTTTTCCAAAATGGTGCTTGCGTTTTCAAGTAATCCATCAAGAACTCACACGCCTGAAAACTCTCGCGCCGGTGTGAGGACGTAACCGCCACCAACACCACTTGGTCCTTAGGCAGCAAGGTGCCAATTCGGTGAACAACGCGAACACCGCGGATATCAAATCTCTCGCTAGCCTGGGCAATCATTGCAAGGATGGATTTTTCGGTCATTCCAGGATAGTGCTCCAATTCAAGACTATTCACCACCTCACAGCCTTGCCGATCTCGAACCGTTCCAACAAAGGAGCAGACAGCACCCACCATGGGATCGTTTTCGCGTAAGCGCATCACCTCCTCACTCAAGTCAAAGTCCTCGCTCTGGATGCTCACACTAATAATACCCGGTGCTGACCTCAAAGTCTCAGAGGAATTCTTGGCTTGGGCCGGTGCTTGGGCCGGTGTTTGGGCGGACGTTGGGGCGGATGTTGGAACTTGGAGTGTCTTCATGCGCTCACCCTCCCGTCACTGGTGGGAAAAAAGCCACCTCGCAACCGTCACTCAGTAGTGCCTTGGACTCGCAAAGCTCTTGGTTCAAGGCGTAACGCATGACCACCCCTTCTGCAAGCGCTGTCGCATAGGGCTCACCACGCTCTCTCAACTCTTGCCTCAAAGAGCCCACATCCATGGCCTGGGTCTGCCAAGCCTCCTCTGAGAGCGAGAGCTTTTCGCGAAGTGCTGCAAAATACTTGAGCTGAATTTTCATACCCCCAACTCCGAGAACGGTAAATACCTTACCCAGTCGCCATGTTGGATGGGGTTCTTGGCTGGGTTGTCGACCAAACCATCGCCCCAAACACACGAGGTGAGGACACCGGAGCTTTGATTATCAAAAAGCGACAAACCCCCTTGATCGTTGAGCCTTACGCGCAAAAACTCTTGTCTTGGATCGGCGCGGGGCCAATCAAAGTGAGCTTGCATCCTCAGTGCCACAGGCATCGTTTGCGTGGCCCCTTGTAAGGCCAACAAAAAGGGTCTCACCAAAATCAAAAAAGTCACAAAACTCGACACTGGATTGCCAGGCAAGCCCATGAAG
>DAISKH010000122.1:0-9875 GCA_036821105.1 Limnohabitans sp. | reverse complement strand
TCGGTGCACATCGGTCAAAATGGGAAGGTTCAATTCTCGTTTGACCTTGGCCAAGATCTCAAGTCCCTTGTCCATGCCTGGGCCACGAAAGCCACTCTCAGAGGTACGGTTTGCTTTGTCGTAGCTCGATTTGAAGATAAAGGGAACTCCAAGCTCGGTACACAACTCTTTCAGAGTGCCCGCCGTGTCCATTTGCAGTTGCTCGGACTCCACGACGCAAGGGCCTGCAATCAAGAAAAAGGGTTGGTCTAAACCGACTTCAAAACCACAAAGTTTCATAAGGCATCCAGAGTCACGGACAAAAAGTCTGAGGGGTGGGATAAGGAGCAGGGGATCATGGGGCAATAGAGCGGGCGGTGGTGCTTAAGACGCTGCCACACTTGAACTGGTACTTGTACTTGAGTTGGCCTTTGCTTTGTTTGACTTCAGGGCCAACGCACTGGCAATGAAATGATTAAAGAGCGGGTGACCATCCCAAGGAGTCGACTTGAACTCGGGGTGAAACTGCACGCCCATGTACCAGGGGTGCACGCTTTGGGGGAGCTCAATAATTTCAGTCAAGTGCTCACTTTGGGTGATGGCGGAAATCACCAAACCCGCTTTTTGCAATTGCTCTAAATAGTTCACATTCGCCTCAAAGCGGTGGCGATGACGCTCAGTCACTACGTTGCCGTAGATTTGATAAGCCAAGGTGTTGGGGCTGACATCGGAGGATTGGGCTCCCAAGCGCATGGTGCCACCCAAATCCGAGTTGGCATCGCGCTTTTTGATACTGCCGTCAGCGTCCTTCCACTCATTGATCAAGGCGATCACAGGGTGAGGGCTGTCGGGCTCGAATTCAGTGCTGTTGGCATTGTCCAAATGGGCCACGTGGCGGGCAAACTCAATGGTGGCCACTTGCATCCCGAGGCAAATGCCAAGGTAGGGAATGTGGTGAACTCGGGCAAACTGGGCTGCTGAGATCTTGCCCTCAATGCCGCGTTTGCCAAACCCGCCGGGGACCAATACCCCATCCACACTGGCCAACTGACCAATGTTCTCAGGTGTCAGTGTCTCGGAGTCAATGTATTGAATTTTGATACGAGAGCGGTTCTTCATGCCCGCATGACGCAGTGCTTCATTCAATGATTTATAGCTGTCAGAGAGGTCCACGTACTTGCCCACCATGGCGATGGTGAGTTCGTTTTTGGGATCCTCAACTTCGCTCACCAATTGGTCCCACCTTGAGAGGTTGGCAGCAGGCGTGTGCAAGTCCAATTTCTTACAAATGAGGTCATCCAGGCCTTGCTCGTGCAGCATCCGTGGAACCTTATAGATCACATTCACATCCCACATCGAGATCACACCCGATTCGGCAACATTGGAGAAGAGCGAAATCTTGCTGCGCTCCTCCTCAGGAATGGGGCGATCAGCCCGGCAAATAAGGGCATCGGCTTGAATACCGATTTCTCTGAGTTTTTGGGCCGTGTGTTGGGTGGGCTTTGTTTTGAGCTCCCCCGCCGCGGCAATCCAAGGCACGTAGCTCAGGTGAACAAAGGCCGCGTTTTGAGGCCCCATTTTGAGGCTCATTTGACGCACTGCTTCTAGGAAGGGTAAGGACTCGATGTCACCCACCGTTCCTCCGATCTCGACAATGGCCACATCCACGGCGCTCTCACTCCCCACGCCAGCACCACGTTTGATGAAGTCCTGGATTTCATTGGTGATGTGAGGAATCACCTGGACTGTTTTGCCCAAGTAAACACCGCGACGCTCTTTTTCAAGGACGCTTTGGTAGATTTGACCTGTGGTGAAATTGTTGGCCCGGCGCATGCGAGTCGTGATGAATCGCTCGTAATGGCCCAAATCCAAATCCGTTTCAGCACCGTCATCGGTGACAAAGACCTCACCGTGCTGAAAGGGTGACATGGTGCCCGGATCGACGTTGATGTACGGATCGAGCTTAATGAGGGTGACTTTCAAGCCGCGAGACTCTAGGATCGCAGCAAGGGAGGCTGAGGCGATTCCCTTACCCAGGGAGGACACCACACCGCCAGTGACGAAGACAAATTTAGTCATGCCAATCGGGGACGAGTGCCCAAGGAGGTGGTAAAGTGAGATTATAGGGCTTGTTTGAAGTCAAGAGATGAGGTTGGAGTGGGCATGAAGTCGATTCGGGGTAAAAAAATTATTTTGGGTTTGAGTGGGGGCATCGCTTGCTATAAGGCTGCAGAGTTGTGTCGCTTATTGATCAAAGCGGGTGCTCAGGTTCAGGTGGTGATGACAGAGGCTGCAACCCATTTCATCACCCCAGTCACTTTGCAAGCGCTCTCCAATCAAACGGTGTACACCTCACAATGGGACGCCCGAGAGCCCAATAATATGGCGCACATCAATTTGACGCGCCAAGCCGACTTGGTGGTGGTGGCCCCTGCGAGCGCCGATTTCATGGCCAAATTGCTTCATGGCCAAGCCGATGACCTATTGAGCCTGATGTGCTTGGCCCGTCCGATTGAGACTTGCCCCTTGGTGTTGGCGCCAGCGATGAACCGAGAGATGTGGCAGCATCCCGCCACAGTGCGAAATGTGACCCAGTTACGAGACGATGGTGCTTGGGTCTTGGGAGTGGGGGCGGGTGAGCAGGCCTGTGGTGAGAGTGGCGATGGGCGAATGCTCGAGCCCTTTGACATTGTGCAGGAGTTGGCCCGAGTCCTCACGCCTCAAACCCTTTTGGGCCGACGAATACTGGTGAGCGCTGGCCCCACGTTTGAGGCTTTGGATCCCGTAAGAGGGATCACCAACCGCTCCAGTGGCAAGATGGGCTATGCCTTGGCCCGAGCAGCATGGCTCATGGGCGCTCAGGTTACTTTGGTGAGTGGCCCTGTGGCGTTGGATTGTCCAAGAGGGGTGGATCGCATCATGGTGGAGACGGCGCTTCAGATGCAAGACGCCGTTTTGAGTTGTGCTGAGCAAAGCGATGTCTTCATCTCCACTGCTGCAGTGGCCGATTGGCGTGTCAAGCACTTGGAGCCCCACAAAATCAAAAAAACCAAAGAGTCACCTACTCCTCACTTTGAATTGATTCAAAACCCGGATATTTTGGCTGGCGTGGCCCAGGGTGTTCGAGCCCAAGCAAAAGCGCTTTATTGTGTGGGTTTTGCCGCAGAGACCCAAGATTTGACCAAGTACGCCCAGGAAAAACGTGTCTCCAAAGGGGTGCCTTTGATGGTGGGTAATTTAGGGCCTGCCACCTTTGGCTTGGATGACAACGAATTGCTCTTGGTCGATGAGAATGGGGTCAGCACTCTTCCACGAGCGAGCAAAGATGAGTTGGCGCTGGCCTTGATGGCCAACATTGCCGAACGCTTGAGTTCATTTTTAAGAATCAAATCAGCCTAGACTACTCAGAGGATGAAGACATGAACCTAGAGCTCAAAATTTTAGACGAGCGAATGAAAGACCACTTGCCCCAGTATGCAACTCCTGGGAGTGCTGGGCTAGACTTGCGAGCATGCTTGGATGCGCCCATCACCTTGGGGCCCAATGAGTGGCAATTGGTCTCCACTGGGATCGCGGTTCATGTGGCAGACCCAGCCTATGCGGCCATGATATTGCCCCGCTCAGGACTTGGTCATAAGCACGGTATCGTTTTAGGCAATTTGGTGGGTCTCATTGACAGTGACTACCAAGGCGCGCTGATGGTGAGTGCTTGGAATCGTTCCGGGGTGCCTTATGTACTCAATCCCATGGAGCGTTTGGCTCAATTGGTGATTGTGCCGGTGGTGCAGGCGAGTTTTCAGGTGGTGCAGGAGTTCTCGGGTGCTAGCCAACGGGGCGAAGGTGGTTACGGCTCTACCGGCAAAGCTTGATCAATGAGGGGTCCGTGGACTCGGGCCTGTCGGCTTGAGTTCCAGGAGCGTATTCAGTGTAGCCTTCCGTTGTGCGCAGGGTCAGTGGGGGTTGGGTTTTTCCCACCTCCTTCACGATCCTCGCCATCCTCCTCACCCTCAATGTCCTCATCTTCGAAGTCAAAGATCGCATCCAGGCTTGCCAACGCAGGATTGATTTGGGCTAAATCAATGCTCTCATTTTGAGGGTGCTCATGGCCTTCAGATGGCTGAGAGTGGTTATGAATTTGTCCTTGGTTTTTCCCAAGCTCGGGTGAGTAAAAGAATCCCACCCCCATGCTTGAGGCTTTGAGCTCGGCGTCATTTGCCTCTCGCACACCCAGCACCTCCAAATGTAGCCTCAGTGCAATGCCAGCCAAAGGATGATTGCCGTCGAGCACCACATGCTCGGGGTAGATTTCAGTGATCGTATAAAGATGCCCCTCAGGCACTTTGGCCAAGCCATTTTTGGGTAAAGCACTGGCCTCCAAGCATTGACCCTCTTCGATTTCAGCCGGAAAGAGTTCTCGTGACTCCAAAAAGACCAAGTGCTCATCATAGTCGCCAAAGGCATCCTCAGGCTCCAGGTGCAAATCCAAGCTGGCGCCAGGCGCCAATCCGATCAAGGCTTCTTCAATTTTGGCCAGCAAGTCATGCCCACCGATGAAAAATTCCACCCCTTCTTGAAGTTCATCAAGCAGGGTGCCCAAAGTGTCTTTAAGCGTCCAGGTCAATTCGACCACGCAGGGTATAGTGATGTTCATGGTGAGGATTGTCGCATTTCAAATCCGTCTCGCTTATTGTTTCTCCTTTTTTAACCATTTTTAAGTATGCCCATGACCTCAATTGATCAACCCTGCGCCCTTTTGGGGGGGCTCACACCTGAGTACTTTATGCGCCACTTTTGGCAAAAAAAGCCTTTGCTCATTCGAGCCGCGATCCCAGGCTTTAAGGCCCCCATTTCGCGCTCTGAGCTTTTTGCCTTGGCCCAACGCGATGAGGTGGAGTCGCGTTTGGTGGTGAAATCCGGGCCCCAACATCGGGCCAGCAGTTGGAGCTTGAGGAGGGGGCCGTTTGAGCGACGTGCGCTTCCAGCGCTTACCCAAAAGGATTGGACTTTATTGGTGCAAGGTGTGAATTTGTACGACTCGCGCGCCCATGATCTCTTGGAGATGTTTCGCTTCATTCCGCGCGTGAGGCTTGATGACTTGATGATCTCCTATGCCAGTGAGGGAGGAGGCGTGGGTCCTCATTTGGACAGTTACGATGTGTTTCTTTTGCAAGCCCATGGCCAGCGTCGCTGGCGCATCCATCAAGCCCCCGATCCTCAGTTTGTAGAAGGTGCAGCGCTTAAAATTTTGTCTCGCTTTGAGCACGCTGAGGAGTGGGTGCTCGAACCTGGCGATATGCTCTACCTCCCTCCAAGCTATGCCCATGAGGGCGTCGCCGTGGGGGAGTGCATGACCTACTCCATTGGTTTTAAGGCTCCTCGTGGACCCGACTTGGCGCGCCAGGTGATGGCATGGATGGCCGATGCAAGTGATGAGGACGAATCAAGTCTTCAACCCACCCAACTCTACAAAGACCGAACCCAAGCCGCCACGTTAAATCCGGGTGAGATTCCCTTGGCTTTACAAAACTTTGCCTATGAAAACTACCAACGTTTGGCGCTCAATGAATCGGAATTTAAGCGTGCCTTGGGAGAGACGCTGACCGAGCCTAAACCTCAGGTGTGGTTTGAGTCCAGTTGCGACATGGACGACGCTTTGTGCATGAAGCGCTTAAAGCATTGGGCCACCCATCAAGGAGCGGAGCGTCTCAGACTTGATCGTCAAACTCAGATGCTCTTTGACTCCAAGACGGTATTTATCAATGCTGAGAGTGTTGGGGCGAGTGGCATAGAAGCCAAGATTTTGCGCGCCTTGGCCAATGATCGTGAGCTATCAGCCCAAGCCCTGGCCCCTCTACTGAAGCGCCCCTCACTAGCCTCTGGCCATGAGGCCAAGCGTTTGGCCGCCAAGAGAAGTTCCACTCGCTTGGAGGCGTTGCTGGGTCTATTTGTGCAGTGGTTACAGTCGGGGTGGATGCACTGGCAGGAGTGAAGGCGGGAGGATGATTTTTAAGAGAATCACTTTAATTTGACAACTCAAAAGGCCTGTGCTTAAGCTCCAAGAGGTTCCAAGAGCCAGGCTCTTTTGTCAATTGTGGGTGGGTTCGTTGTGATCGTTACTGATTTACCCTATAATAGATGGCTGAGTTGAAGGAGCTTTAAAAAAAACCAACAGCTCAGTCACATCCTAATTTGTGGCAATTTCCGGAAATTGTTAACCCTACCTTACCCTCAAAGGACAACTGACATGACAAAGACACTTCTTTTGGCAACTCTTTTAGCTGCTGCCTTGGTTGCATGTGGTAAAAAAGAAGCACCAGCTCCTGAAGCTGCACCCGCTCCTGCTGCTGCACCTGCTGCTGATGCTGCCGCTCCTGCTGCTGCACCTGCTGCTGACGCCGCCGCTCCTGCTGCTGCTCCTGCTGCAGAAGAGAAGAAGTAATCACTTCTTGACGAATAAGGCCACCTTCGGGTGGCTTTTTTTTTGGGGCAAAATTGTTTCTAGCGCCGTTTTGGGCCTGTGATGTTGGGGCCCATGGTTTGATCGCCGTGTTTAAATTATGGATAGCCTCACAGAGATCAATGCGCAAGGGGCAGTCTTCGGCGTCAAACCACCCACCACTCAGTCCCATGGTCTTGGTGGGCGATGATCACTTCATCAGCCGCACAATTAAGGACCGCTGCAAAAGCTTGGCCGACCAATTCGGGCGTATTATTTTTTTCACTCAAATGTGCAGCGACCACTGTTTTGAGTTGATCGTGCATCACGTTTTTGAGAAGCTCTGCTGAGGCTTGGTTAGATAAATGTCCCAAAGGGCCGGAGATGCGGGACTTTAGAAATGAGGGATATTTGGAGAGCCTGAGGAGGTCTTGGTCGTGGTTGGCCTCCAAAATCAATGCTTGGCAGTGTTGGAGACTCTTTAAGACATGCGCACTTGCATGTCCCAAGTCCGTCACCAAGCCAAGCTTCACATTGCCATCACTCAGACACACCTGCAAGGGCTCGCGCGCATCATGGGGAACCGTGAAGGGGGTGATTTGCAACTCGCCCACTTCAATAGTTTCGCCGTCTCTTGCACAACACAGTTGCTCACTGCCCAAACCCCACTCCAGTGTTTGACTGGCCAATTGCGTGCCCTGGCTGCACCAAATGGGTTTACCGGTCCGAAGACCAAATTGGCGAGCATGTCCCACATGGTCGGAGTGTTCGTGGGTAATAAAGAGCGCATCCAAGTCACTGAGCTCTAAATCGATGCGTTCGAGTCTAGAGCTCAACTCCGTCATCGACAAGCCGCAGTCAATCAAAATCTGCGTGCTCGATTGACCTGATTGCGCTTGTATCAAAGTGGCATTGCCCGCACTGCCACTGCCTAAATTTTTAAATCGCAACACCTCGTGAGGCCTACATCACTTTAATTCGTCCATCAAGAGCTGCGCAATTTTTTGGCTGGCGTTGGAGTGGTCATCCTCACCCGCTGCATTCAAGAC
The DNA here is from genome assembly GCA_036821105.1 of Limnohabitans sp. Lineage (GTDB taxonomy): Bacteria > Pseudomonadota > Gammaproteobacteria > Burkholderiales > Burkholderiaceae_C > Limnohabitans. The sequence goes on along the minus strand of DAISKH010000122.1, from coordinate 2,411 downwards.
CGAGATGCTGGACTCATGATCATTCACTGTGGCGAGTTTCAAGCGATAGCGTTGTGGACCCTCGGGCGTGGAGCTCGAACCCCATAAGCGGCTAAAAAATCCAGGCTCTTTGCCATCGGGTGCTCGCTCGACAAAGCGCACGTAATAAATACCCAATTTACGGTCTCTGTCTTCAACAGTAAAGCCCGAACGGTCCAATGCCACGCCCACTCGGCGCCAAGCGGTGTCAAAGCTCTCTTGATAAGTAATCACAGTGCTCGTGGATGAGCTCACTAAGCTCGAGCGCTTGGCCGCATTGGCTTGTGACTTGGCCAACAATTCCTGAGCTTGGGCTTCGGGGGCTCCCAGTGCAATCATCAAGCGGCGTAAAAACTCGTTTTCTGCCTCAGGATCACTGGGGCGTGATCGCCAAGCGGTTCCAGGCACCAGTGCGTTGAGTTGAACTTCCTCAATGGAGCGGTGTGCAATGGAGACTTCAACCTCATTGTCTTTGGACTCAATGCGGGTGATGAATTTGTCTCGAATCCCAGAGCTCGTGGCACTTGAGAGATACTTGTTGAGTGTTCGACTGATGAAGTCTTGGGGAAGATCTTTTTTATTGTCTAGCCAGCCCGTTTCAATAAACCCAATTTGACTGTCCTCGCTTTGCAAGGTGTATCCATTGTCGAGCCAAAATTGTTTGATCAAAGGCCACAGGCTGCTGGCCGAGCGCTTGATCACCAGCCAATGCTCTGCACCGAGATGCTCAATTCGAATATCGGCGAGTTGAGAAGGAGCAATGTCATTTTTACTGGGCACAATTTGATTCAATTCATTGGCACTGACACTGTCGCCAGGAATCAAGTAACGCGTCTCGCGGTTCAATTGACTCAAATCAGGTGGCACATCCAGTGTGATGGGGCGCTTGGTGACTTGCGCTTTGTAATTGACTTTGTTGCTGTCAAAAAGACTGCAAGAGCTCAACAGCCCCAAAGTGGCGAGCAAGAGAACAACTCGTTTGTTCTGTGTCATGGGGAAGCGGTTCATGTTGGGGAGGGGTTCCGAGTTAGGGCTCATCGTTGGAGGATGGTGTTTGAGCGTGGATGAGGGGGATGAAATAAGCGGTGTGCTTTGGTTTGAGAGGGTAAGTGTGAAGGACAGATCGAGCTTTAAAGTAGGCCACTGGCCTTGAGTGCTGCTTCCAAGGTGGCCTCGAATTGAGGAGCCAAAGGTGTCATGGGTAAACGCAAAGTGGGCCCGCAAAGGCCCATTTTGGCCATGGCCCACTTGACCGTAATTGGGTTGGCCTCAAGAAAGAGATTTTTATGGATGGGGAGAAGCTTGAATTGAATATCCATGGCCGCTTTAACATCACCATTCATGGCACTCACACACAACTCATGCATCAAGCGAGGCGCAATGTTGGCACTCACACTCACGTTGCCTTGTCCGCCGCACAACATCAATGCCACGGCAGTCGGGTCATCCCCAGAATAGACCGCAAAGTGCTCTGGCGTCTCGCGAATTAACCACTGAGCCCGTTCAATGTTGCCGGTGGCTTCTTTGATACCCACGATCCCCGGTACTTCACTTAAGCGCATTACCGTGTCGTGCTGCAAGTCGGCAACACTTCGACCGGGAACGTTATAGAGCACCATGGGCAAGTCCACCGCTTGGGCAATGGCTTTGAAATGTTGATACTGCCCCTCTTGGGTGGGCTTGTTGTAGTAGGGGACCACTTGCAATTGGCAGTGAGCCCCGACTTGAGCGGCAAATTTGGCCAGGTCAATCGCCTCACTGGTGGAGTTGGCCCCGCATCCCGCCATGATGGGTACTCGGTTGTTGGATTGCTCAACAGCCACTCGGATGATCTCCCGGTGCTCGTTCACGTTGACCGTGGGGGACTCACCCGTGGTGCCAACCACGCCGATGCAATCGCTGCCTTGCTCAATGTGCCAATCGATGAGTTTACGCAAGGTTGGGTAGTCCACCTCGCCATCAAGGTTCATGGGGGTGACCAATGCCACGATACTGCCAGTGATAGGTGCCATGGTAATTTCAAAGTAACGTTAAGGGTGAAATGCCGCTTGCCAAGGTGTCATTCTAACGACCTCAGGGGACTGGCTGCTCGAGGTTGGCCGGGCACGGGTTTTTGTGCCACCACGCGTTGCAGCATTCGAGGAGGATCACGCTCCAAGCCCTCCTCAAAGGCGATGATATGAAAATCCCCAAAGACACTCAGAAGTTCACCCGGTTGGAGTAAAAAATCTGGGTTTTTAGGTCTTCCAAAAGCTTCGTGCCCAAGGCAAAAAGTCTCATAAATCACGAGCGCATTGGGCTTGAGCACGGCCTTTAAGTGAGGCCAAAGCGCTCTCCATAGGTAGTGGGTGACCAAGACTGCATCCATGCTCTCGGGTTCAAAGGGCCAAGCA
>DAISKH010000121.1:0-9918 GCA_036821105.1 Limnohabitans sp. | reverse complement strand
CGCGTTGGCGCATCCTATAAAGCGCACTTCGGTATTCCTGCATCTTGATTCTCCGGTTTGCCATAGCTGCCCCCCTGTAATACAAAAGGAACAGTATGGCGGGTTGATAAGAACCGAAATACAAGAGATTTGAGGGCTAAAGTGGATCCATTAATGATCCCAGAGTGGATCCATTAAGTGATCACGATTTGAATCCATTAGGCGTACATGACACCCCTAATTCTGGGGCTCCTAGTGTTTCTCTGAGTAGCGGATCGTCAAACAAGTCGCTATATTGCCAAAATGCTCAAGAGCTGGCAAAGGCCAAGAGTCCTTAGATTCTGAGAGCCCCCTCAACAACAGGAGACAATGATGACAACTTCCAGACGACTTTTTATAGAAGGCACCGCTGCCGCTGGCGTGTCCATGGCACTCAATAACGTGGCCAGCGCGCAAAGTGATGTGTTGCGCATTGGACTCTTGACTGTTAAAACCGGCCCCTTGGCCTCGGGCGGCATCGACATGGAACTCGCTTTGAAAATGTACCTCAATGAGCGAAACAACACCCTGTCTGGCGTCAAAACCCAGCTCTTTGTGGCCGATACAGGCGGCTCGCCAGCCAACGCCAAAACCAAAATCCAAGAACTCGTTGAACTCAATAAAATCCACGTGCTCGTGGGCCCCTTGGCTGCCTTTGAGGTCTTGGCCATCGATGACTACATTGCTGAACACAAAATCCCCACCTTGTCGGTCGCCGCGGCCGAGGACATGACCCAACGCAAGCCCAATCCTTGGGTGGTGCGTGCCACTTCCTCCTCCGCCCAGAGCTCACACGTGATGGGAGACTATTGCGCCAAGGTCCTCAAATACAAACGCATGTCCATGATTGCCGACGACATCGCTTACGGGCAAGAGATGAATGCAGGATTTCAGCGCGTTTTTGAAGAAAATGGAGGCAAGATCGTGCAAAAGTTGTTTTCCCCATTGACCGCACCCGACTACGGCAGTTTCCTTGCTCAACTCAAAACCGATGTCGATGGCATTTTCCTTGGGTTTGCCGGCTCTAACGGCTTTCGCTTCATTCGCCAACTCAATGAGTATGGCCTCAAAAACAAGTTCGCCATCATCGGTGGTATGACCACCTTGGACGAATCGGTCCTCAGAAATATGGGCGACGAAGCCCTCGGCATTGAGACCGTGTGCTGGTACTCGGCCGAACTTGACAACCCCATCGCTGCCAAGTTCGCCCCCGCCTTTAGAAAAGCGTTTTCCTATGACCCGGGATACTACGCCGCAGGCACCTATGTCAATGGCGCCATTCTCGAAAACGCCCTCAAAGTCATCAAAGGCAAATTCGACGACAAAAACGCATTGATGGCCGCACTCCATAAAACCAACATCCCCACCGCCAGAGGCACCGTCAAATTTGACGAATTTGGCAATGTGGTGGGCGACATCTACATTCGCAAAGTCGCGCGCAAAGACGGTCGCTTGGTTAACACCGTCACCAAAACCTATCCCAATGTGAGCCAGTTCTGGACCTACAACCAAAAGGAATTTTTGGCCAACCCAGTTTACTCTCGCGATTGGCCTCCTGCCAAGAACCTCGAGTCTTGAGGCGAGCTGGCGAGACATGCAAATCTGGACCCTTCAAACCCTCAACAGTTTGGCTCTTGGGGGGTTGCTCTTCATGCTCTCGTCAGGGTTCTCGCTGATTTTTGGTTTGATGCGAATCGCCAATTTGACCCACGGCGCCTTGTTCATGCTCGGCACCTATGTCGCTGCCACCTTGGTGCGCCAAGGCCAAAGTCTGATCTTATCTGCTTTGGTCTCAATGTTTTGCATGGCGGTGGTGGGTGGTTTACTGGAGCGAGTGATTCTGAGAAGGCTCTCCGGCAACGCCCAAGGTCAGGTGCTCGCCACCTTGGGACTGTCCTTTATCGCCGCCGACTTTTGCCTCTACGTCTGGGGGGGGGACCCGATCGCGGTCTCCACGCCGGCACTTTTTCAAGCGCCCCTTGAGTTCTTGGGCGTGCGCTTTCCCACCTACCGACTGGTGGTGCTGGCCGTCTCCCTGGGGGTTGCCTTGGCTCTTTATTTACTCATGGAGCGCACCCGTTTGGGCGCCATGATCCGCGCAGCCGTTGACGACATGGGCATGGCGCGCGCGGTGGGCATCCCCGCCTCACTCCTTTTTACCGTGGTGTTTTGTTTAGGCGCGGGCTTGGCCGGGTTTGGTGGGGCGCTCGCTGCCCCCATCTTCAATGCCTATCCGGGGCTCGACGCGGACATGTTACCGCTCGCCTTGATCGTGGTGATTTTGGGCGGTGTGGGCAGCCTATTTGGGACCTTCATTGGCAGCTTCATCGTGGGTTTTGTTTATAGCTTTGGGATCTTTTTGGTACCCGATTTGGCCTATGTGATTTTATTTTTACCCATGGTGATCGTGATCGCGTTCAAGCCTCAGGGCCTGTTTGGACGGGCGGCCTAAACATGCGCAAATATCCATCCCGACTTTGGGTCTTGGTGTTGCTGTTGGCGTTGGGTTTGCTGCCTCTTTTTGCCGGTGAATACTACGTCAACTTGTCGAGCCAAATGCTGATTGCGATGATTTTTGCCTCGAGCCTGAATCTGCTGGTCGGATACGCCGGGCTCACCTCCTTGGGACACGCCACCTATTTGGGTTTGTCGGCGTATAGTTCAGCGTGGCTTGGGATCAAGCTCGGACTCGGACACGCCTTTACTGCGCCCTTGGCCATGGCCCTCACCACCTTGGTGGCGATGGTTTTTGGCTGGATTGCACTGAGGGCCACAGGCTTGGGCTTTTTGATGCTCACCTTGGCATTGTCACAAATCATTTGGGGTCTGGCTTACCGTTGGGTTTCTGTGACCAATGGCGACAACGGTTTGTCGGGACTCACCCGTCCAACGCTGCCCGGCATCGACCTCAATGTGAGCGCTAATTTTTATTGGTTTTCTTTGGTTGTTACCACCTTGTGCGTTGCGGTGATCTACCAATTTGCCAATTCTCCTTTTGGCGCCTCGATCGAGGGAACCAAGCACCAAGCTCGGCGCATGAGCGCGATGGGCTACAACGTCTGGGTAATACGCTGGATCACCTATGTGGTGGCCGGCTTCTTTGGTGCGGTCGCAGGACTGCTCTATGTCTACTTCAACAAATACATCCACCCCAGTGTCTTCTCCATTGCCACCAGTGCCGAGGTTCTGCTGTGCGTGATTGCAGGGGGGGCTAGCACCATCATCGGCCCCATGATCGGAGCGGTGTTGATTGTGTTTCTCAAGAGTTTTGCCTCGGCCTACATTGAGCGCTGGACCATGCTCATGGGTTTTGTTTTTTTGCTCATCGTCATGTTTTTGCCGCAGGGCTTGGTCTTTGCCCAGTGGCCATCTTGGCTTCAATTCAAAGGTAAAGGTCATTCAAAGTCGAGCGGCTTGGGAGTGAAATCATGAACTGGGCTTTAGAGGTCACCCAACTGCGCAAAAGTTTTGGCAATGTCGTGGTCACCCAAGACATTGATCTGCACGTGGCCCCTGGCGAGCGTCGCCTCATCATTGGCCCCAATGGGGCAGGCAAAACCACCTTGTTTGCTCAAATCACTGGCGAAATTCATCCTGATTCGGGCCGCGTCCAAGTGCTCGGGGTGGATGTGACCCATGAAAGCGTGCAAAAGCGAGCCCACGTGGGACTTAGCCGAACGTATCAAATCATCAACCTATTTCACAAAAATACCGTTTTGCACAATGTGGCCCTATCCTTGATGGGCATTAGCAAGCAGCGCTTCGATGCCTTTCATCTGCTCAAGCCTCGCGATGCAGTTTACGACCGTGCCTTTGATTTTTTACAGCAAGTCGGACTCGAGGACAAAGCGCACAAGCTTTTGGGGGAAATGTCTTACGGAGAACAAAGGCGGGTGGAAATCGCAGTGGCGGTCTGCCAGTGCCCTAAAATTTTGCTCTTGGATGAACCCTTGGCGGGGTTGTCAAAAGCCGAGCGGCAGCTGGTGCAGCAATTGATCAATGAACTTCCCAAGAGCATGGCCATCGTCATGATCGAGCACGACATGGATGTGGCACTGGCCTTTGCCGAAAAAATTTCGGTCCTACACCATGGCAGCTTGGTGGTGGAAGGCGACCGAGACACAGTGGTGAATCACCCCAAGACCCAGGAGGTGTACCTTGGGCACTGAACTCTTGCAACTCATTGGGGTCCATACCCACTATGGCGAGAGCCATGTGCTGCAAGGCATTTCATTTGAACTGCGCGAGGGTGACCTGCTCGCCCTATTGGGTCGCAATGGGGCGGGAAAGACCACCCTCATGCTTACATTGAGTGGACTGCTAGAAGCGAGCAACGGGAGCATAGTCTTTAAAGGTGAGGATCTCACCAAGTCGGCAGCAGAACACATCGCCAAAAAAGGCATTCGACTCGTGCCCCAAGGCCGGCGTGTGTTTACGAGCTTGAGTGTGCATGAAAATTTGCTTGTGGCCGCACAGCACCAGCATCAAAAGAACGCCTGGAACCACGAGCGGGTTTACCACCTGTTTCCCGAACTCAGACAACACCAAGCACAGAGAGCTGGGACGTTGTCTGGAGGTGAACAACAAATGCTGGTGATTGCACGAGCCTTGATGGGCAACCCCAAGCTCTTGCTCTTAGACGAGCCCACCGAGGGCCTCGCCCCGTTGATCGTTCAAACCGTGGTGAACGCCATTGCCAAACTCAAAGCCGAGGGCCTCACCATGATTATGGTCGAACAAAATTTCACAGTCGCTCAATTGCTGGCGGACCAATTTGTGGTGCTCAACACCGGACAGCTCGCCTACCAGGGTAGCGCCCAAGATATCAAACTCAAGCCCGAGCTGGTCACCTCTCACTTGAGTGTGTTTTAACTAAATCGTCTGAAACAACCTGATTTTGCTCACTCCAAGCGACCATCCTTCCTTGCTCTTCACTGTATTTACCAAAGGTTTACTATGTTTTACACCTGCCAAGCCCACTGCTCAGATCCATCTCATCGCCACAGCTCGCCAGGCTTTGCAGCGGCGACCAAGGGCAGTAGCGCGAAACGCACCAGTGTCAGCCCAAAAGCTGCGGCTCATGCTTACACCAAGAGCTTAGCCAAGCCCAGCACAAAACCCAACGCACGCCCAGTGGTCAAAAATGCGAAAGGCAAACTCAAAGTGGTAGACATCCACTGCCACTACTTGAACCCCGCAGTCAACCAAAAGACCGCCCATTTGAACGCTGCGCAGTACGACCCGACCGTCATCTATGCCAACGACTTGACCAATCAAACCAACGTCAAACAAATGAAAGACCGCAGCCCCAAACTCATGGGCATTGAGGAGCGGCTCAAAGACATGGACAAAATGGGTGTAGACATTCAAGCGGTGTGCCCCGCCCCCTACCATTACTTTTACTTCACCGAACCCGACCACGGTGCTCAGTTGGCACGAGAAGTCAATGAAGGCATTGCGCATTTAACACATTTGCATCCCGATCGTTTTGTGGGGCTGGGCTCAGTACCCCTGCAAAATGCCGAATTGGCGGTGCGCGAGCTCGAATATGCCGTCAAAACATTGGGCCTCAAAGGCGTCGAGATCAACACCAATGTCAACGGCTTGAATTTGACCGACCCCAAGTTGGGGTTGGAGAAATTTTTTGCCAAAGCCAATGAACTCGGTATTGTGATTTTCATGCACCCCTTGGGATTCACCCAAGGTGAGCGACTCACCAACCACTACTTCAACAACGTGATCGGCAACCCGCTTGACACCACATTAGCGGTGAGCCACTTGATCTTTGATGGCGTGGTGGCCAGGCACCCGAAGATCAAATTCATTGCCGCTCACGGCGGGGGCTTCATTGCGCACTACTGGGCTCGCATGGACCACGCTTGGCGAGCCAGACCCGATACACGAACGATCATCAAGAAAAAGCCTTCTAGCTATTTGGAGAAGTTTTACTTTGACAGCATCACGTTTGATCCGCGCATGCTCAAGCAGTTGATCGACCGCTATGGCGCCGACCACGTCTTGCTGGGCACCGACTACCCTTACGACATGGGTGAAGAAAACCCCAGAGGCTTGATTGCCGAGGTCAAGCGCTTGAGTGCAGCAGACCGTCACCTTATCGAAGGCGGCAACGCCATGAAGCTCTTCAAAATTAAGTGAGATGAACATGCACATTGGTATTGCAGGAACTGGCAAAATGGGCCACGCCATCGCCTCGCGCTTGATCGCCGAGGGCTTTATGGTGAGCGTTTGGAATCGAACAGTCGCCAATGCCAAAGACACCTTGGCTCTGGGAAGTAAGTGGTGCAAAACCCCCAAAATCCTGGCCCAAAGTTGCGACATGGTGCTCTCGATTGTCTCGGACTTCACCGCCTTGAAAGCCCTCTATGATGGTGATGAGGGATTGATCGCAGGCGCTAAACCGAATCAAATTTTGGTGGACATGAGCACCATCGCCCCCCATGAGCAGCAAGCCATGGGCAAAAAATTCTCGAGCTCCCAGGCTTTCTATTTGGAGTGCCCCGTGGGGGGTAGCACACGAGTCGCTTTGCAAGGTCAATTGATCGGCTTCATGGCGGGCTCCAAAGCCGTGGCCGATGAGGCCCGGACTGTCTTGACGCACTTGACCAAACGACTCGAGCATGTGGGCGACTGGGGGTCGGGTGCCACCATGAAGCTCGCCATCAATCTACCCCTCATGGTGTATTGGCAAACCTTGGGCGAGGCCTTGTCTTTGATCGAGCCCTTGGGGCTCGATCCCCAACTCGTGGTGGATTTGTTCACAGACTCATCGGGGGGGCCCAATATGCTCAAGGTTAGGGGCAAGATGATTGCCCAGGCTTTGGCGAATCACCCATCTACAGAGGTCACCGTGAACTTGAGCACCATGAGAAAGGACGTGAACACCATGCTCGCCTTCGGGAAAACTCAGGGTAAGTCTCTGCCCGTAACCCAATTGACCTTGGCATCGCTGAGCCGAGCCTGCGAAGAGGGTTGGGCGCAGAAAGACTGCACGCATATGCTCACTTGGTGGCTCACGCAAAATCACACCTGAGACAAACGAGCAGTGTGTGGATCAAGCCTTTGATGATGGCCCCTGTGCGTAATCCAGAGTACTTGGCCAAGTTCGAGTCCAAGTTCGAGTCCAAGTCAAGGTCAATAATACCCAATGCGCACTCTCCCTAAGTAGCTCATTATGTCATTGAGCGGTTGATCCCAAAGTGCTCAAGGCCCCGCACTGGTGAAAACACTAATCCCAATCAAGCCAAAGATCCCAAACACCCTGCAAGTGGACCTTTGCCCAGTCCCCATTTTTGTCAACACAAGCAAAGACTTTCTTGATCCCCGTAAAAACCATTACACCTAACAGGTGATATGCGCCTATATTGAATTCTTCGAACGCATCCTGCTGCGCTGATAAAAAGCATTCACAGTGTTTCTATAGAACGAACGTAGAGGAAGGTCAAAGATGTCCATCAACCGAAGAAATATCCTTTTGGGCTCAACGGGAACAGTTGCAGCCATGATCAATGCACCCAGCGAGGCGGCTAGCAAAAAAACACAAAAAAAACGTCACTGGGACAAAGAGACCGATATCTTGGTCATCGGTTCGGGTGCCACGGGCCTTCCTGCAGCGCTCAAAGCCAGGCAGGAGGGACACCGTGTCATGGTCCTTGAAGCAGAGAACCACCTGGGCGGACATGCCATTTGCAGTGGCGGCAACTTGCCTCTTGGTGGTGGCACCAGTTTTCAAAAGAAATGGGGCATAAAAGACTCGCCCGACTTGGTGTTTCAAGACCTGACCGATTGGTCGGTGATCAGCGCCAATGGCTTTCCAGACTATAGATACAACGACCGAGAGGTGATTCGGGCGTTTGCAGACCATTGCGCAGAAACTTGTGAGTTTGTGTTGGCCCATGGGGTGGTATTTGTCGACAAAGCACCGGACACCCGAGGGGGCAATTCAGTGGGCTCCTCTGTCCCTAGAGAGATGCACTGCGCGCCCATGGATTGGCCCCTGATCCAGACTGGAAAGCCAGCAGATCCTAGCGTCAAAAAAACCATGTCGACTGGCAACGGTTTGATGCACCCTTTGATCGACTCAGCAAAACGAAAAGGTATTGAATTTCTTCTTGAGCACAAAATGTCTCAGCTCATCCGTAAAGAACAATCAAGTGGCCCAGTTCTTGGGGTTGTTGCCATAACGCAGGGCAAGGAGGTTCGCATCAGGGCCAAGCGTGCCGTGATCTTGGGCACAGGAGGTTCAACATCGAATGTGAATTTCAGGCGCATGTTCGACCCTCGCCTAACAGAGGAGTATTGCGGTGTGGCGGGGACGCCTTGGTCTTATCAAGATGCAAGCGGGGAGATCGCCGCCATGAACATTGGTGCTTCCCTATGGGGTCTGTACAACAACACCGGCGAATTCAGCTCAGGCATCACCAAACCTGGCACCATCGGGGGTCAGTTCGGTTACGTGAACCTAAAATTCTTTCCAGGCAGCGAGGTTTTTCACAAGGCACGCTCCATTGGTCTAACGGTCAAAGACTGGCATGATGTGATCACGGTCAACATGATTGGAAAGAGGTTTTACGACGAAACCGGCGCGCAGTTCACCTCAGACAACTACGGCGTGAACAAAAACTACATACCGAACTCCTACCTGAATGCCAAGAATATGAGATGGGATCCCAAGAACTACCTCAATGCAGCCATGGCGGGCATTGGAGATGGGCACAATGGTGGAGGCCCCATTTGGGCCATCTTTGATTCGGATGCTGTCGCTAGGGAGAAGTGGAACATTGCCGTACCCTTCACGGATGAGGAAAATGGTTTTTTCTTCAGCGCACCCACCCTCAAAGAATTGGCAGAGAAGATAAAAATGAAGCACCAACGAGTTCCCATGCCAGCTGAGAACTTGGAGGACACAGTCAATCGTTACAACGGCTTTGTGGACTCGGGTGTGGACTCGGATTTCGGTAAAGAAAAACCCAAATACAAAATACAAAATGGCCCCTTTTATGCAGCCTGGGCCACACCGGTTCTTCACGACACGCGAGCGGGCTTAAGAATCAATGCCAAGTGCCAAGTCTGTGACATGAATGGTCAAGTGATTGAAGGTCTTTATTGTGGAGGGGAGTCTGCTGGCGGATTCAGTCTGCATGGCTTGGCCAGGGCAACCACGCAAGGCTTCATCTCAGGAAAATACGCCGCTCTAGAACCCATTCATGAATAGAGTGTGGGCTGGTGTTGGACCCTCAACCCAAGCGCAGTGCTTGGGACCAGGCATGGTTGCTGGCATGTGGACGCACTTAACCAGCTTGAGAAAAATGCAAACTGGTTATGGACCCAAGATCAGAACACTGCTAAGCGAAGCAGAAAATGAGCGAATGCATTTGATGACGTTCATCGAAATTGCAAAACCCAATGCCCTTGAACGATTGTTGGTACTAATTGCACAAGCCATTTTTTGGAACTTGTTTTTTGTTATTTATGTTTTCTTTCCAAGAACTGCGCACCGCATCGTGGGTTACTTTGAAGAAGAAGCTGTTTACTCTTACACAGAGTATTTAGGAGAAATAGACTCTGGCAAAATTCCAAATGTTCCTGCACCACAAATTGCAATTGACTATTGGGATTTGCCTGAAACTGCAACGCTACGCGATGTGGTCATTGCAGTGAGGGAGGATGAAGCAAAGCACCGGGATGTCAATCACCAGTTTGCCAGTGATTACGATGCGTGAGTTATGTAAATTCAACATTCCCTTGAATTGTGAGATCCATGTTGGTAGTGAGGATTGGCAGAGTAATCCAGATTCTGTTTTAGAGTTCGCAAAATTGACTGGTATGTATCTGAATTTATTGACTATGTTTATTCCTTGTTTGAAGTTGAAGCTTTTCAAA
>DAISKH010000120.1:7380-9987 GCA_036821105.1 Limnohabitans sp. | reverse complement strand
CTCCACTGACCCGGCGCAATGGGGTGGATCTCGATCCAGTCCTCTCCTTGCAACACCTTGGCCCCCAATTTGGCACATTCATTGGACATGGCCTTGATGCGGTCAGTCTCCTTGACTCGCCAGCTGCCGATGTTTCTGAGTGTCGTGGGAGTGCTGGCAAATAAAGCCATGATCACCAAGGTCATGGCTGCATCAGGGATGTGATTGCAGTCCAGGTCAATGCCTTTGAGATTGTCTTTGCTGGGCGTGATCAGTAAGCTGTTGGGTCCTTCTTGGATGTCGGCCCCCATGGCACGAGCAGCTTTCACAAACTCAATATCACCTTGAATGCTTTCTCTGCCGATGCCTTCAATTTTGAGGGGCAAATGGCCCCGTGATAAAGCCCCGGCCGCGATGAAATAACTCGCGGATGAAGCATCCGCCTCAATGTAGACCTCACCAGGTGTGCGGTATAAAGAGCCCTTGGGAATGGTAAAGCGTTGCCAGTCTGTTCGGGCAATGTGAACGCCAAATTGGGCCAGCAACTTTAATGTGATCAGCACATAGGGTTTACTGATCAACTCGCCCACCACTTCGATCACAATCTCTTGATCTTGACTCACCAAGGGCAAGGCGAGTAGCAAAGCCGTTAGAAATTGACTAGAAACATCACCGCGCACTTGCACCACCGATTGAACCCGCATGGGAGCGGGCAAAATTTTCAGCGGAGGGTAACCCTCAGTTTGTATATATTCAATTTGTGCGCCCAATTGCCGCAAGGCATCCACTAAATCTTCGATGGGACGCTCATGCATTCGAGCAACACCACTCAATGTACAACTCACCCCCAAGGCGGCGAGGGCTGCAGTGAGGGGGCGCATGGCCGTGCCGGCATTGCCTAAAAAAAGTGGCAAGGGTGAATCACGATGGGATGTTTTGAGATCCTCTAAATTCAACCCCGTGATCTGCAGGTGTCGCTCATTGCGTTTAATCTCACACCCCAAGGTGCGAAGTGCATCCAGCATCACTTGTGTGTCATCGGAGTCCAATAAGTCATGCACCACACTGCGCCCTGGACTGAGTGCACAAAGAAGCAGCACACGGTTGGAGATGCTCTTGGAGCCAGGGAGTTGAACCACGCCGTCCAAGCTTTCTATGGAGGGCAGGTCAAGATGAGGGATGCTGAACATAAACGTTGGAAAGAAGTCGTGAATTGATAGCGTTGAATCCTAGGGTTGAAATCAAGCGTTGTGGCTCCAAGCTTTGCGAGCGCTACTGGCCGCTTCTATTAAACGCTCCAACTCGGCACTGGGCTCTGGGCTCAGCAAGGCCGAGTCTAGCTCTTGGAGTGCGTTTTGGAAGGCTTTGAGTTGCAGGCGAATTTCATCCGGGTTGGATAAAAAGATGTCTCTCCAAACGCTGGGTGAGCTTGCCGCAATTCGGCTGAAGTCCCTGAAGCCTGGACCGGCCAATTGCCAAAATGTATCGCGCTCTGCTTGGGAATTCAGTGCGTTGACAGCGGCAAAGGCAATGAAGTGAGGCAAATGACTGATGCCTGCCAACGCTTTGTCATGCTCCTCGGGGCTCATGCACAAGACCTCACTGCCCAAGCTCTCCCAAACCTCACGCGCGAGATCGATGTGAGGGGCCTGGTTGGCGGAAATGGGGGTCAAAACTGTTTTGTGCTTATTAAACAATTGGGCCGTCGCGTGCTCCACGCCGCTCAATTCTTTTCCGGCGATCGGGTGCGCAGGTACGAATTGATGGGCTCGGGTGCCCAAGATACGCTCACCTTGTCTGGAAATGTCGGATTTGGTTGAACCGACATCCATCACCAGCGCCTGAGGACTTAAGTGAGCCTTCATGTCCAGTAAGCATGCCTCAACCGCATTAACCGGGACCGCCACCAACACCAAATCCGAGCCTTCAATGGCGTCACTCATGCTGGCAGCTTTGGAGTCAATTACACCGAGCTCCAACGCTTTGTCTTTGGAGAATTCTGAAGCACTGAAACCCACCACATGGCTTACGAGATTTTTTTCCTTTAGACCCAGAGCAAATGAGCCCCCGATCAAGCCGCAACCGATAAGTGCCAAACGATGAAAGTGCATGACTTGCCGCCTCAATCGTTGACGGGGTATGAGCCCAAGACTTTGTAGTAAGCACACAGTCCTTGGAGCTCCTCAAGAGCGGCGTGGACGTGGGGCTCAGAGATGTGGCCTTGTAGATCAATGTAGAAAAAATACTCCCATTGGCCCGATTTGGCGGGTCGGGACTCAAAGCGTGTCATCGAGACCTGATTCTTTTTCAATGGCACCAACAAATCATGCACAGCCCCAGGTCGGTTGGGCACCGATACCACCAAGGAGGTGCAATCTTTTCCTGTTTTGGGCGGAGTTGCCAAGGTTTGAGGTAAACAAATGACTGCAAAGCGAGTCCGGTTGAGTGCTTCGTCTTGCACAGCGTGAGCGACAATGTGCAAAGCAAATTGGGCCGCTGCACGATCACTCGCCAGTGCAGCCCAACGTGGGTTGGTGCTGGCCAAGCGTGCCCCTTCAGCGTTGGAGCTCACTGCACGGCGCTCGACGTGGGGTAAATTTTTATTCAACCAAGTTTGACATTGCGCCA